>JAQGHT010000577.1 GCA_028291565.1 Planctomycetaceae bacterium
TAGGGATAAACCGGCTTGCCCCCCACGCGCGAATCAAGCAGTCCGCTCGCCGAAAGAGCCACGTCACGCAGAATCAGCGATGGCATTCGAAATCGGGCGCCGCGGGCCAGGAGGAGATTCTCGGGATCACGTTCGCGAAGTGCGGCAGTAACGCGCGAACATTGGCGATAGGTCGAGCTGGTCACAATCAGCTGGTGAATATGTTTGACGTTCCAGTTGCTCTCGCGGAATTCCACTGCCAGCCAGTCGAGTAGCTCTGGGTGTGTCGGAGGTTCGCACTGAGTTCCCAGATTTTCGGTCGTCTTCACGAGGCCCTTGCCAAAAAACGTCTGCCAATAGCGGTTGACCTGGACGCGAGCGGTTAATGGATGTTCTGGACTGACCAGCCAGCGAGCGAGTCCGAGGCGATTCTTCGCCGCGTCGGGCGGCATTGGTGGCAATGCGGATGGCGTATTCGCCTGGACTTCAGCTCGCGGACTTTCGTAGTTTCCCCGATCCAGAATGTGAGTCTTGCGGGGCCGCGAATCGGACATGATCATCACCCGCGGCAGAGTCGCCTTAAAGCCATCCAACTCTTTTTGTGCGGCAAGTTGTTGGTCTCGTGTCTGCTTAAGTACGGCGGGAGTCTGATTGGCCAGGAAATAATCGCGCAGTTGTTTGGCGTGGGCCTCTGTGCGGGTATCGGGTTTCGTCTTAAGAATCGCAACAATGTTGTCTGGTAGTACGACGTCGAGCGGATTGAAATAGAAACCGCCAATTCCCCCGCCGTTGACGATTTTCACAAGCAGTTGATTCTCACCAGCACGAAGTTCAACTTTTGCCTTTTCCTGATCCGGTGCGGCGGCACGCAATGCCTTGTTGGCTAAAATCTGTTTGCCATTCAGCCAGACTTTGATGGCATCATCGCTGCCAAACGACAGCGACAATTCCTTGGCTTGCTCAGACTTAATGCTGCGGAACAGATAGGTGGCGGAATTGGGCGTCGGGAGTTCGTAGACTTTTCCGTCGGCCCATTCCGAGTGTGGAGTCCAGGTCAGCTTACCGTCCAGAGCAGGCTTGGTCAGATCGACTCCCTTCTCGGGGTCGAAAGCGGTGTCATAAGCTGCGTCAAAACTTGCCGCAGGGAAGGGGCCCAGGGCGGACCAGACGTCCAGAGTAATTTTAGGAGCGGCACTCTTCAGTGACGATTCTTCCCAGGCGAGCTGTGCGGTTTGAATTTCCGGACTGGCTTCCAGTTTCTCGACCGCTGTTTTTGCCGCGGCGAGTCGTGTTTCGAGTTCCTGCTGCTGCTTCTGGTCGGCTCCACTTGCAGAATACATGAAGGGCTCGGCGATACGGTATTGGCCCCCAAACGGCGGCGTTCCACTTTCCGGGACATTGTTGAAGAATGCGAAGAGTTGATAATAATCGCGTTGTGTCAGCGGATCGTACTTGTGGTCATGACACTGAGCACAGGCCAGGGTCAGCCCCAGCCAGTTGGTGGCGGTGACGTCGACTCGGTCGAAGACAATCACATTGCGTTGCTCTTCGGCGATCGCCCCGCCTTCGCCGTTCAACAGATGGCAGCGATTAAAACCGGTCGCGATCTTTTGATCGTCGGTGGCGTTCGGTAATAAATCTCCGGCGAGTTGCTCTATCGTGAATTGGTCGAAGGGCATGTTGGAATTAAGGGATCGCGCCACCCAGTCGCGCCACAGATACTGATAAGTATCGCCGTCCTGCTGGAAGCCGTTGCTGTCGGCATACCGCGCGGCATCAAGCCACGGCAGGGCCATGCGCTCACCATAATGCGGCGAGCGGAACAGCCGATCAACAGCCGTTTCATAGGCGGTGGGAGTCGTATCTTTCAGGTACTCGTCGATTTCCTGTGGCGTCGGGGGCAGGCCAGTCAGGTCGAGTGTCACGCGGCGCAGAAGTTGTTCCTTGTTGGCTTCCACAGAAGGTTGCAGGCCCTCTCGTTCAAGACGCGCCAGGACAAATGCGTCGATCGGATTCTTGATCCATGCGGTGTTCTTAACCACAGGCAGAGCAGGGCGGCGCGGTGTTTCGTAGGACCAGTGTTTGTCCCAGGACGCACCTGCGTCGATCCAGCGGCGAATGGTATCGATCTGTTCTGGGGTCGGTTTTCGATTCGATTTGGGAGGGGGCATCACCTGATCGGGATCGGCCGAAAGTAATCGCTTCAAGAGCTCACTTTCGGCGCTCTTGCCGGGAACGATCACCGGCTCAGCGGTTCGCAGGGCCCCGTCTTTTGTGTCGAGGCGCAATTCCCCTTTTCGGGCGGGTTCGTCGGGGCCATGGCAGGTAAAGCAATTGTCAGCCAGGATCGGCAGGATGTCGCGATTAAACGAAATGTTTTGGGGCGAATCGGCCGCAATGAGTTTGGTCGCTGGAACAAGCAGGACCCAGGCGACGAGCAAACCAAGGCGAATCAGGCATGTCTGGTTCATGAGCGGCAGTGAGTTCCAAGTGAGGCGGATTGGTTCTATACCACGCACGGTGTAAAATGAGACGTTTGATCGCGGGGATCAGTATTGAAAAAGACTCATTCGTGGCCGCGAACTGTATAAAGCTGCGATGCTCAATTATAGCAACGATCGTTGATGCTTGCAGCTGGCAAACTCATCCGTAGATATCCACCAGGAAAATCACGGCTTCCCCTGGCCCGACGTTGATAATCGCGTGGGGCACATCCGCGCGATAATTGGCGGAATCGCCGGGGTTCAAAGTCTCTGAATCGTCCCCCGATTCCACTCGGATCTGACCCGTCTGGACGGTCAAGAACTCCCGAGTCCCTTTAAAATGGGGGGCACTGCGCAGAGCTCCGTCGGGTTGCAGTTGAACTTCATAAAACTCGACGTCCTTCTCCAGATTCAATGGACTCAGCGTTCGAATACGGACGTGCTTGTCGGATCGATAGTGGAAGGCCCGATCTTCGGCCCGGATCACGGCGACAGACGTGCTGGCCTCGGGAATCTGCAGCAATTCGCCGAGCGACATCCCAAAACCATTCGCAATTCGAACTGTCACTGCCAGTGTCGGATTAGCCTGTTTACGTTCAATCTGGCTCAACATGGAGCGACTGACGCCGCAGGCATTCGCCAAGTCCTCCAGAGACCAGCCACGCTCCGTACGCAGATGTTTGACACGGCGACCGAGATGCTGTGAGATTCCATCGGAGAGTTCGGTTTTGGAGGGACTCTCCTTGAATGCGGGGGCGGGCGGTTTTCGTTCCGTTGTCATAGTGATGCTTAGCGAACCGGGTCTGGAGCTGTTGGAGTCCAGTTCCACGATAATGGATTTGTGTCTTGTATTGTGGATTTTGTTTGTCTATTATATTGACCGTTCCTCCAATATTATGCACGAGTCGTGGTCGATCAGCAATATTCACGGCAACGAAAGGGAAAACATGCCGACGATGAAAGCACTGGTGAAGGCCGAATCTGCCCCGGGTCTCTGGCTGCAGGACGTTCCAGTCCCTGAGTATGGCATCAACGATGTCCTGATTCGCGTTGATCGGACCGGGATCTGTGGTACTGACGTCCATATTTATAAGTGGGACGCCTGGGCTCAGAAGACGATTCCCGTGCCGATGGTGGTGGGCCATGAATTCGTGGGTGAAATCGTCGAAGTCGGCTCGAATGTCAAGGACTTTGCCGCAGGGGATATTGTCAGTGGTGAAGGCCATGTGGTTTGTGGCCGCTGTCGTAATTGTTTGGCGGGACGCCGGCACTTATGCAAAGATACCAAAGGAGTGGGTGTCAATCGGCCGGGTGCCTTTGCTGAGTACCTTGTTTTGCCCATGAGCAACGTCTGGCATCATCGTCACGACATCGATCGCGATGTGGCGTCGATTTTCGATCCGTTCGGAAATGCGGTGCATACCGCCTTGTCGTTTCCGGTCCTGGGTGAAGACGTGCTGATCACGGGGGCGGGGCCGATTGGCATCATGGCCGCAGCCATTGCTAAGCACGCGGGAGCCCGATATGTCGTCATCACGGATGTGAATGATTACCGGCTGGATTTGGCCAAGAAGATGGGCGCTACTGTCGCGGTGAATGTGCAGCATCAGAGTCTGGCTGATGTGCAACATCAACTTGGGATGAAGGAAGGCTTCGATGTCGGTCTGGAGATGTCAGGCAATCCCCAGGCATTTCGGGACATGATCGACAACATGGCTCACGGCGGTAAGATCGCGATGTTGGGGATTCCATCTGAGCAGATCGCGATCGATTGGAACACTGTGGTCTTCAACATGCTGACGATCAAAGGCATTTATGGTCGTGAAATGTATGAAACGTGGTACAAGATGACAGTGATGCTGGAGAGTGGTCTAGATATCCGTCCGATCATTACGCACCGCTTTCACTACACGGAATATGAACAAGGATTCGCCGCAATGCTTTCGGGGCAGTCGGGAAAAGTAGTCCTGAGTTGGCGCTAAGTTTCCGCCGAGCGTCCAGCGTCAGCTGGATGGTCTTGTGCTTCTTTAAGAGTAGTCGTGAGATCAGGTGATTTCTACCGCGCAAAGTTAAGAATGAGACGTTTGGTCGCGGAGAGAAGTGTTGAAAAAGACTCATTCGTGGCCGCGAACAGAATAAAATGATGATGAAGTCAATTTCTTATCTCGGTTTGTTTGCCATCTGTCTCTTTTGCGGTGTACCAATTGGGGCTGCAGAACTGCGAATCCCGGCGAATACGGCTTATTTCGAACCGAACGCTGACGGGGCGCATGTTTCGGATGCCAAAGGGATCACGGACTGGAACGATCCAGGACTTAAAATCACGTGGTTCGGAGAACTGAAAGCGACGGGAAAACTCACGGCTGCTGTCGCACTGCATCTAAAAAAAGAGGCCAGTTCAAAATTGCGGCTGACCGTCGCGGGACAGACGTATGAAACGAACGTGACCGGCCTGGGGCAGACGGAACTCGTGACTGCCCATTTCGGCGAATTCGATATTCCGGCTGCGGGTTATCAGCGATTCACGCTCGAGTCCCTCAATGCGCCGGAAACTCCGTTTGGGTCGCCGCAGGCATTGGTATTGGATGGTCCGGCAATTCAAAACGCTCATTTTAACTTGAAGTCGCGAAGGAACGCGGCGTCCGTGCATCTGGCATACCCCGTACCGGCCAATACGAAAACCGAATGGTTCTATAGCGAAGTCACGGCGCTTGAAGACCCCGTCACGACATTTTACATGGCCTGTGGATTTCATCGCGGCTACTTTGGAATGCAGGTCAACAGTCCGACCGAACGCCGGATCATTTTTAGTGTCTGGGACGCGGGAAAAGGCTCGAATGCCAATGAACGGTCCAGCGTTGAAAAGGAAAACTATGTCAGTCTGATCGGTAAGGGCCCGGACGTGCATACCTCGGTTTTTGGTGGTGAAGGGACTGGAGGCCACAGTCATCTGAAGTATCTGTGGAAGACGGGCGAAACTCAGAAGTTTTTGGTGACAGCGTCGCCCACCGACGCGACACACACGATCTACTCGGGGTACTATTACCATCCGGAAAAGAAGGCCTGGATGCTCATTTCCAGTATGCAAGCACCGAAGGATGGCGGATATCTGAAGGGCTTGCACGGATTCAGTGAAAACTTTGGCGGCAGCAACGGTCAATTGCGGCGGAAGGCTCTGTATGGGAATCAATGGATTCGGACCGCAGACAAGGCCTGGAACGAGCTCACGACGGCCACGTTCAGCCACGATGAAACGGGCAAAGCCGATCGGCTCGACAGATTCATGGGCGTGGAGAATCAGCAGTTCTTTCTGTCACACGGCGGATTCATTCCCGGATTTACGAAGTACGGAACCCCGTTCACGCGAGAAGCGACGAAGAAGCATCCAGAAATCGTATTGCCAGGAAAATAACCCAACGTCCCGTCAAAATCCGATGGCCATTCTCGCCAAAAAAGGAATCTCGCATGTCGCGATTGATGCAGTTGGCAATCACGAAAAGGTGGTCCTTCCTGATTGCCGTCATGTCGCTCGTTTTTTCGACAAGCGCCATGGCTGACGCGCCTCGTCCGTCTTATGCGGTGGTTGTCTCGAGTGACACTCTGCTCGACCCAGAGTGGAAAAAGGTGGTCGAGACATTAGTTGCAAAACATCAAGCCCACATTTTGACTTATCAAGGACCTGTCACAGAATCACTGGTTCTGCTCAAACAGCAGTTCCCGCGTTACGCTTGCTTTGTGACTCCGCCGGATAAAGCGACTCGCGAATTCGTCGCGCAGGTGCATCAGTTGACTCGAAAGCTCGATGCTGATCCCTACACGGATTGCTTCTGGGGAATCTTGACGGGCTATGACGCCGCCAATGCGCTACAAATCGCTCAGGAGACTAAGCCGCTCGTGGTCCACAAGACCGGGGCTGGAACGGATGTGGCTCTTGAGATGTGCGATTCAGGCGTTTGGTTCTGTGAGTTGAATCAATTCCGTACCGTGAAAAAGGAACCGGGTCAGGAACCCGCCGCGGGGAAGGGACCTGGGGATACCACGAAGTCTCTGGTTGATTTGCTGAACGATTATCACGCAGATTTGTTCGTCACGTCCGGGCATGCAACGGAGCGCGATTGGCAAATCGGGTTTCGCTATCGCAATGGCACGTTCCGTTGTCAAAACGGACAACTGTTTGGTCTGGATACCAAGGGGCAGAAATATCCGATCCATTCAGAGAACCCGAAAGTTTATCTTCCGATTGGCAATTGTCTGATGGGCCACATCGATAGTCGCGATGCCATGGCCCTGGCGTTCATGAACAGTGCTGGTGTTCGCCAGATGATGGGTTACACCGTGCCGACCTGGTACGGCTATGCCGGTTGGGGCTGCCTGGATTATTTCGTAGAACAACCTGGGCGTTTTACTTTCACCGAGGCCGTCTTCGCCAATCAGCATGCTTTGGTTCATCGTCTGCAAACTCTATTTCCCGAGTTAGTGTCCCTCGAAACAGAGGCTCTGGGGCGACCACCCAAGACGGTGGTGATCGGAGAACAGGCACGTGCCGCAGGTTTGACAGCCCATGATGGACAGGGATTGCTCTATGACCGGGATGTGATCGCATTCTACGGCGATCCCGCCTGGGAAGCCCGCATGGCACCACATCCCACTGCGTGGGAT
>JAQGHT010000593.1 GCA_028291565.1 Planctomycetaceae bacterium
CTCGTGTTCTGCCAGTGGCTTGATTTGAATTCTCATTCATGTCAAAATCGCGTCCTTTCTCGTTGATCCGGTGGATTTGACATGACAATTCGATTCATAATGGTGGGTGGATTTCTGGGTGCCGGTAAGACGACGACCATTGGCCGTCTGGCCAAGGCGTACCAAGCTCGTGGGCTCAAGGTGGGGATTGTCACCAACGACCAGGCGACGGACCTGGTCGACACTCATACATTGCGTTCACAGGGATTCGACGTCGGTGAAGTCGCGGGTGCCTGTTTCTGCTGTAATTTCGACGAGTTGACGAAGACCACGGACAAGCTCTCGGCTGACAATTGTCCCGATATTATTCTCGCCGAACCTGTCGGAAGCTGTACTGATCTGGTGGCGACGGTTGTGCAACCGTTGAGACGGCTGTTCAATGAACAATTCGATGTCGCCCCCTACGGCGTGATCTTGAAGCCCAGCCACGGTCGCAAGATTTTGAAAAACGAACAGGGTTCGGGGTTTTCGCCGAAGGCCGCTTACATTTTCAAAAAGCAACTCGAAGAAGCCGACTTCATCATTCTCAATCGCATTGATGAATTGACTGTGGAAGAAACGTCGAGCCTGGTGGAATTGGTACAGGCTGAGAATCCGAATATTCCCATCATTCGCATGTCAGCCAAGTCGGGCGCTGGCTTTGACGCATTGCTGGAAATGCTGGATCAGCGCGGGAGTTTTGGCAAGCGAATTCTCGAATTGGATTATGACATTTACGCCGAGGGCGAAGCGGAACTCGGATGGCTCAACAGTAGCCTGCAAGTCATCTCGGCTCAGCCGATTGACTTGGACAAAGTCTTAGTTGGCATCATCGATCGCCTGCGTGATTCGCTGGCTGCGATCGGCGCAGAGACCGCGCATCTGAAAACGATTGGCCTGTGGGAGGGATTTTACGGAGTGGCAAATCTGATCAGCAGCGACAATCCAGCGGTGTTGTCCTTGCCTTCCAATTGCCAGACTCAAGATGCGGATGTCGTCGTAAACGCTCGAGTTGCAGTCGATCCCGTCATCCTCGAAAAGCTCGTGCACGAAGCAGTCAATGCTGCCTGTAAGGATGTTGGGGCCGAGGCAAAATTCAAGCAGACCCAAAGTTTCCGACCAGGCCGGCCTGTCCCGACCCATCGCTTTGCCGACGCAGTTTAGTTGATTACACCGGGCGTTGTCTTCGAGGCCTGCGGATCAATTACTGTCTCGAGATATCGATTCAGGATGTGGTCATTTGCTGTTCGCCATTTGCGAAATGCCATTTCGTCCCTAAGGACCCGAGAATCAATAACCGTCGGAATTGAGTAACGGGATGGCGAGGGTGTGCTGGCGAAACTTCGGGATTGACAGCAAATTGACGTCTTCCGGATTTTGTCTCGACAAAACACAGTCAGCCACGACCCCGGCAGGGGTCACAGAAATTAGCCGGGGTCGAGCGTACTCGCGACTACCCCCGGTTCCAATCAATCAGGGATTCCCGACCCTGGAGGGGTCGCAGATCATCGAAAGTGAGACGCTCTGCGACCCCTCCGGGGTCGAGAATCAGGTCCTGTCTCTGATCCGGGGGTGTCGCTGCGCGTCTGCACCGTACCGGTGAAGTCGCTTCGCTCAACCCCCGGCTAATATCTTGAACCCCTCCGGGGTACATACCATTCTCGCGATCGCTGTGAATGAATTACGTTCGCTTTCGTTGGAAATAATTCCCACCTATAAAATCGCCTCTGTTTTGCGTGTCAACTCCAAGTTTTCGCCTGCACAGGGCGGGGCACCCAAAGGGTGCCTCGCCCTCCCAATTCCCTCAAAGATTCTTTGCCGGTTCTCACCTGACTGCGATCGGTTCCATGTCCAGTTGATGGCAAATGATGTCGATCAGGCGGTCGACTTCGAACGGCTTCTGCATGAAAGTGTTGGCTCCGGATGCCAACAGGTCGTCGACTTTGTCTTGTTCGACCATACCACTGATGCAGACGATCTTGACGTCATCCAGCGCACTATCGCTGCGGACTCGCTGACAGACTTCTTTGCCGTTGATGTCTGGGAGCATCACATCCAGAACGATCACGTCGGGGTGATACTCTTTGACCATCATGCCGGCGTCGAAACCATTGTTCACGACACGAATCTCGAACCGTCCGTCTGCATCCAGGGCGTCGCGAATCAGTTCGACGAGCTCTTCGTCATCGTCGACGATTAAAGCCTTCCGCTTGCCGCTTTCCAACGCGTCAGTCGGAATGCCGTTTTCCTTCATGAACTTGTAAAGCAGTTCGCGGGGAATTCGGCGAAATCGCGAACCCGGGACGCGAAAGCCCTTCAATTGCCCGGAATCGAAGCAGCGAATAATCGTCTGCTGACTCACTTTACAGATCTTGGCTGCTTCACCGGTGGTGAATACTGTTTTCATGACGTCATCCATCCTTCGGACTCATGGCGGGGGCCATGCGTCTCTCAAGAAACTCTCGAGACTCCCTCCGCGAGAGAGTGGTGCGAACGAGTTCGTATCACCGTATATAGGACACTTTGGACTTCTCGGACATTCGAACCATAGGCTGGCTGCGGTGTCTGCAGAAGTAGCGAGAGCCAAGGAAGTCGTTTCTCAAATGGCGCTCGAAAAATCTCTGATCTGAACTGCTGTTAACAGGCGCAGCTGAATTCACTCCAGCGAACGGGTGATCACTTGGCTTCGATGATTTCAGGAGACAACCTGTTGAACGGATTGCGACAAGCGGTGACGAGCGAGTTGCGGGAAGCAAGGGCTGGCAATTGACGACGAATGGGGGGAAGCCAACCGTGGCCGAATGTCAATCCTGGTAACTTCCAGCAGTATCGACTTTACCGATATTGCCGACTACACCGATTATATCCAGTCGCCGGGATCGGTCAACATGATTTCGACCGATACAGTCCCCCAAGTTCACAAGAACCCTCAAATTTATCCCCCAGAGCGCAAACTGCCCTCCAGGTTCAGCTTGTGAAAGGGGCGCAGAACGGCTCGGCGATGGCGTGGAATGGGGCGAATGAACTGACAAATGACCTTTGGGCGAAATCTGGCGATTTTGTAAGGTTCGGCGCCAAATTGGGACGATCCGCGGCTGCGTACAACCCCGCAACGCAAGTCTTGAAGTTGCAGTTTTCGCGAATTCAGTACGACATGTTTGACCTTATCCGCATCGTCGTAACCCACACGGTCTCGCAGATGTCGTGAATTGGCTCCCGTTGAGGCCGGCTGATACTTCGCGAAAGTCACCCATCGAAAACCTCATTCTTACCGATCGCGAAACGGCAAAACGCGTGCTTCGGGCTGGTACCGATATTTAAATCGTCTGGGAACTGATTCGTTGTGGGAAGCTCGAGGCTTTGCCTCCCTTTGAATAGCAGACCGATTCGCGCATAATCCCATCAACAGTTGTTGAAGCATCCGTCCGACTGAAACGCTTCGTTTTGGTACTTCGCTCAGAGAAGACGGGATAACATGCTGCCGCTGCGAATTGTCTCTTCTAACAACACAGGAACAGTTTCCATGCAACGAGTACATTCTCGACGGACATTCGGACTTGTCGTCTTGAGCGTGATATTGGCGGGTTTCAGCGTCGAAAAGTCACTTTCGGCGCAAGATCCGGTTCGAGAACTGAAAATCGGAATCATTGGTCTCGATACTTCGCATGCGACAGCCTTTACCAAGATTCTGAATGACGAAAAAGCGGCTCCAGACGTCGCCAAATGCCGCGTTGTCGCGGCCTATCCCAAGGGGAGTCCGGATATCGTTTCGAGTACCAGCCGCGTGCCTAGCTACACCAAAGAAGTGCAGGCGTTAGGTGTGGAAATTGTGGATTCGATTGAGGCACTGGTCGCGAAAGTCGACGCCGTGCTGCTTGAGACCAATGATGGACGGCCTCATCTGGAACAAGTTCTGCCGGTACTCAAGGCGGGGAAGCCGGTCTTCATCGACAAGCCGATCGCTGGCAGCCTGGCGGATGCTGTGGCGATTTTTGAAGCGGCCAAAGAATACAAGGTCCCGGTCTTCTCCTCTTCTTCGCTGCGGTACATTAAGGGGGCCCAGGCACTTCGCGCAGGGACTTTCGGCAAGATCCTCGGCTGCGACGCGTACAGTCCGTGCGCTCTCGAGGCAACGCATCCAGACCTCTATTGGTACGGAATTCACGGTGTTGAGACGCTTTATACGGTCATGGGGCCGGGTTGTGAAAAAGTGAGTCGTGCCTCGACACCGGATTCTGATTTTGTGCTGGGGGTCTGGAAAGATGGCCGGCTTGGCACATTCCGCGGCATGCGGAAAGGGGGCGGCTATGGCGGAACGGCGTTCACCGAGAAAGGGATTCAGCAAGTCGGCAATTACGAAAGCTATCGCCCGTTGCTCGTGGAGATCATCAAGTTCTTCCGCACCGGAGTCATGCCCGTCAGCGAAGAAGAAACACTGGAAATCTATACGTTTATGGAAGCCGCGGACGAAAGCAAGCGTCAAGGCGGAGCCCCAGTTTCGCTCGCCAGTGTGCTCGAGAAAGCTCGGCAGACCGTCGCTTCGAAGAAAAAGTGACTTCAGGATAGGGATGCTTATGGAGCGAACCGCCCCAATCTCTGCCGAGATTTGGGCTCGCCCGGATTATTCACGGCGAGCGGTGGGTGTAAACCCACTGGTAATTCAGCGTTACTGTTAGGTCAATCTGCCTTTTTACAGACTGACAGCCAATCGGAGTATTCCGTTTTATTGCAAGTCAGAGCGATACAAAACCATCCGGCTCACGCCGGACGCTCGCCATGTGTCATCCGGGCTACAGAAATCCGCTCCACAGCGTTTGCGCTTGCGACACCAATTGCTGCAATAAATGACTGGCCTGAATATTCTGCGACAAACACGTGAAGACGGGTTGGCCGCATTCGATTGAGCTCCCGGAAACGGGAATATCCGCAACGGTGGGCGGGGTTCCGAAATCAACCGAGGCTGAAATCAGGTGCGTCAAATCCGGAGCAATTGCCGGCCGATTCGAGTAGAGCACAACCTTACCGAAAAAGCCCTGGCGTTGCTCCGCGGACGAAATCGCGGAATGAATTTCAGCTCGAAGTAACTCCGAAAAGTTGGCCGTAACGTTTGACTGGCAGGCACTCCAGTGCCATTTCACCAGCGATTTTCCGACAGCTTGTTCCTGCAACTCCATCGATGCCGTATAGCGCGGGTTGATCTCGATTGGCCAAAGCGATGTGCCATTCCAGATCAGGTCAATTCCGAATAATCCCTGCATGCCGCAGTGATCCGCGACGAGTTCTCCGAGTTGGCGCAACTGGTCTCGAAGGGGGGACGCTGTTCCAGCCCAATCAATCCGGCTTTCGCAGACTTGTGACGTGATCGATTTCAAATCCTCGATGCGACCTGGGACGATGGATCCGCAATAGCCGAATTCTGGAGCGTTCAGTTCAGGGAGATTCTTGGCGCTCAGCTGAACGGAAACTCCCAGTAGTTCGGTCCAGTGCTGTCCAACGGGATCCTGGCTTGCCACAAATGCCGCAGAAATTGGAACGCCGGCTTGAAATTGCTGGAAATAATGGGGTTCGGCCAGCGTGCTTGATTCTCTATTCCAGATCGAGACGGCGCGTCCTCCTGATGATCGCAGGGGCTTGCGCAGCCAGGATCCATCACGCGGAGGCTCTGCGTCTTGAGGACACAATTCCAGAGATGGAAGCTTGTGTTGTTTGAGCATCCTCTGGAGAAACCAGGGATCTCGACAGGTTTTTAAGACCGCCCGAGCGTTGCCCAGCAGTTGGTGGCGTTGGGAAACGGCGTCCACCTGGTGAGACCAGTTTTCCAGAGCACCTGTGTAGATCCACGGCATCGACGGGAGTTTGCGCGTTGCCTCGGCCAGACCCTGGGGGTAATCGGGGACCTCGAGCACCGTCGCGAAACGTCGTAGATCGGCATCGGCGAACATGTCGCCGCAAACTGGCGCAAACCCAGCCCGGATCGCCGAAAAAGCCGCTGCGCGGGTGCTGGCCCCCAGGATCAGTAACGGTGATTTCATGGGCAGAGACAAAACCCACAATCATTTCATTGGTAGGACAGGTTTTCCACCTGTCCGCCGCCTGCACACGGACAGGTTGAAAACCTGTCCTACAGTAACAATGCGCCCGCTCGGTGAAAGTCGTCTATACCGCGCACGGTCAAGAATGAGCTTTTTGATCGCGGGGGGAGATATCGAAAAAGACTCATTCGTGGCCGCGAACAGTATAAAGTGTTATTTCGCGATTAACGCTTGAGGCGGGATTTCACGGACCCAAATGTTTCGGAACCGAACGGGATCACCGTGGAACTGGATATGCAGAGGTCTCTTTGCTGCGTGGGCGGTGTAGCTGGGCGCCTTGTCGTAGAACGTGCCGCCGAGCAATTCCGAATGATTTTGAACTAATACGCCGTTTTGCAGCACGGTCAGATAGGCCTTGGATGTCACGGCTCCTTTTTCGTCAAACCGAGGGGCTGTGAACACGATATCGTATGTCTGCCATTCACCTGGCTTGCGGCAGGCATTCACCAATGGCGGATACTGTTTGTAGATCGACCCACATTGGCCATCGAAGTAGGTCTTGTTGTCGAAGGAATCCAGGATCTGGACTTCGTAAGTTTCCATAAAGTAAATGCCGCTGTTGCCGCGGCCCTGGCCTGAGCCTTTGACTTCGGACGGAGAGGCAAATTCCAAATGCAACTGGCAGTCGCCGAATGATTGCTTCGAGTTGATCCCGCCGCCCTGAGAAATGGCGTATCCGTTTTCGACTTTCCACTTATCGCCACCGTTCCATTGACCCAGGTCCTTGCCATCAAACAAGACCGTGGCATCGGCTGGGGGACCGCCAATCGGACCTGGCTCGACGATCTTCGGCTCCGCCCACATAATTCCGCTGACGTATTCGGTCACGAATGCTCCCTCCGCGGTGTAGGCCGAACAGGCACCCAATACCAGAGCCACTGTCCAGAACCGACCGTTTAACCAATAACCGGCTTGCATCACAAGATCT
Source organism: Planctomycetaceae bacterium (assembly GCA_028291565.1). Classification (GTDB taxonomy): domain Bacteria; phylum Planctomycetota; class Planctomycetia; order Planctomycetales; family Planctomycetaceae; genus JAKFVC01. The sequence goes on from JAQGHT010000593.1 coordinate 7,039, forward strand.
CCTCGAGCCCATTCTCGAAGGGCCAAATCATGAAAAAATCCTCGCGGCGAACACAAACCGCGCGATCCTGCAGACTATAACAAGGCTCCAGTTCAGACGGGAGGGCGAGAGGTTGTCGAGGTGACGGTCTGCACGATAAACTCTTGGCAGTGCTTCTGAAACTTAGAATTCGGGAAGCGGAGCTTCCGGTAAGTGCGTTCCCAGGCAGAGCCTGGGAACGAGTTGGTCCGCCAGTTTGGTTGTGTTGTCTCGAAAAGGTTCACCAATGCTCGTCAGTTGGAATTGGCTCAAGGAATACGTCAAGCTCGATATGTCCGTTGAGGTCCTCACGGACCGCCTGATGATGGCGGGGCTCAATCTGGAGCATTTTACTGACCATCCGGAAACCGGCGATATCCTGATCGATCTGGAAGTTACGAGTAATCGCCCCGACTGCCTGGGACACATTGGAATTGCCCGGGAAACGTCGGTCCTGTTCCAGACGGAATTGAAAATTCCCGCTGCCACGATCGTCGAATCGGCGACGCCCACGAAATCGGTCACATCGGTGACCATTGAGACACCAGAACTTTGCCCGCGGTATCTCGCCCGAGTGATCCGTGGAGTCAAAGTCGGGCCCAGCCCTGACTGGTTGGTCCGCCGGTTGAAAACGATCGGTCAACCCTCGATCAACAATGTGGTTGACATCACGAATTACGTGTTATTCGAGTGTGGTCAACCGCTGCATGCATTTGATTTCGACAAGCTTCGCGGCCAGAAAATTGTCGTTCGCAAAGCCCGCCCCGGTG
>JAQGHT010000597.1 GCA_028291565.1 Planctomycetaceae bacterium
ACTGAGTCGGCTTGTACTCCTGGCTCTTGCGAGAATTTTTCCAGCGCGCAGCGAAGCATGTCGATGTTCACGTGCGACACCGGCCGGAAACTGCCGCGTTCCACCAGGATCGGTTTTTTGTACAAAACTTCTGATGGTTGCAGCATTGTGCCGTCGGCGGCGAACATGGCGGCGTTACTCAACCCCAGTTGCACCAGCTTTAAGCTCATAATGCGATTGTCGACATGCCGGAAAGCAATACCGGAAAACTGAATCATGTCGATTTCGAGGCGTTGAATACTGAGATTGTCCAAGAGAGATTCCAGGAATTGCTCAGGCTCATGATGCATGAAACAGGCACCGTACAACAAATTCACACCGACAATACCAAGTGCTTCCTGTTGTAATGCATTATCGGTATCGAGCATTCGAACATGGATGATGACCTGACTGTCCTGGTCTCGCGGATGTGCCTGAAATTTGACCCCCATCCAGCCGTGGCATTCGTTTGTTCCTTTGAAATTCCGCGCTGACACCGTATCCGCGAAGGCAAAGAATGCCGTTGTATCACCACGCGTTTCGTTGAGTTGAGCGAGAGCGTGTTCGTACTCATAATCCAGCATGCTTTGCAAGCGTTGCTGGCACACATACCGTTCACAAGTCCCGTAATATGCGTCACTGACAGTCATGTCGTAGGCAGAGATGCTCTTGGCAATCGTTCCCGCCGCTCCACCAACTCGGAAAAACCAGCGCACGACTTCCTGACCAGCGCCGATTTCCGCGAATGTGCCATAGCGCCGCAAATCAAGATTGATACGCAGTGTCTTTTGACGCGTGTCGAGAATTTCTTTATGCGGGTCAGTTGCGAAAGTGGCCATGGAATTCTCCGAAATTCGTGAGCAACAGTATGACTACCGGGAATTCACGCCAGACTCTTTTCCTGATCGTAGAACCGATTGGCGACGAGATGTTCCCCGACGAACACCAGCCACATCACGAAAATCAGGAACGGAAAGATCTCCAGTCCGATCCTGTTACCGGTCGTCTTCTTTTCGAGTTGATCAAATGTCTTGCCGATGCTGTAGCGGTCTTTGCCCAGGATTTCGTCGAGTTCCGCTTGCGAAATGGGTGTCAGAATGTTTTCACGAGACTGCGGATTCACGCTGAATCCCCGTTCAAATTTTGATCCCGGAGTCGCATCCAGGAAGCGAAACTGACCGAATTGATCGACAGTGCGAATGACCAGCGAGGATTTACCCGGTGCCAACTCGCCGGGCAGTTGTTGAGAATTCGGTTTCCGCAGCAGGTAGTTGGTGATTGGTTTTTCCGGATCCAGACGCACAATGGCGTCTTCGCCGCAGACATAATTGAACGGCCCCTGTGCCTGCCGTGACAGATAACGCATGGTCTGATCGGCAAACCCGATCAGGACCCAGCTGCTTTGAGGAATATCGTTCCATTCTTCCGACGGTTGATCGGCTCCCGTACGACTGACGCCCGTCGTTAATAATACAGTTCGGCCCTTTCCAACGGCCCGTTCCAGAATTGCCGGGGCCTTCATTTGACTGGTATACCAGGCAATGACCGAGGCAGTCGGCAGCGGCTTGACCCTCCAGTAGCGATAAATTTCGCAGTTCGTCAGGGCTCCAGCCCCCCAGTCGGCAAATTTCTTGAGCAATGGGTGATCCAGACTGTTGGTCAGATCAATGTATTCGGGGGGCGTGTATCTTAGATGTGCCAGCAATTCCGCGGGCAAGAAACTTTTGGCGACAGGCAAATTATAAGCAACAGGATCGACTTTCGCTCCCAGGCATACGACAACTCCACCACCCGCTTCGACGTAGTCCGCGACTTTCTTCCAGTCTCGTTCGGTTGGCTTTTTGACATTGATCAAGCTGATTGCCGCGTATTTTGAAAGATCCGTTTCCCCCAGCTTCGAAGAACTTAATTGAGTGCAACGGTACTTCGTGCGGCCTCGCTTTTGCATTGCCGGCGGCGCCAAAGCGGTTGCCCAATACTGACCATCCTGTATCACATCTGAAACGACCAGAATCTCTTGAGCGGGGACAACCTCGACCGTGAAATACAGAACATTATCGAACTCCAGCGGATCGTCGGATGTCAGCCGGATTTCGCCTTGCACGATATTCCCAGTGATGCCTCGGACGGCCAACGGAGGCAAGATCACCCCTTCAGTGCCATGCAGATCAACCGTTTGTGAGGCTTTCCGCACCAGCTGCCCCCCTTCACTCGGCAACATCAAATCGACAGTCGCTTTAGCCGTTTCCTTGCCCGTTGCGGAAACCGTGGCTTGGACGCGCAATTCGCCACCCGATGTCAGCGTAGACTCCAGTACTTTCAGATCTGACAGCCCGATATTGACGGGTTGTGGGATGCTGACATCGATCAGATACAGACTGATCCCCAGTTCTCGAGCCAGATCGGCCTTCAATAGATTGGTGGCAGATTGCTGCCACTGAGCCGGAGACATATCAGTGAAGACAACGATCTCACGGACGAAGGCGTCCTGCCGTTCCGCTTCGGGAACGCCAGTCTCGGCCTCCATCACTCGAGATTGATCTTCTTTATGCAGTTCCAAAGATGTTCGCAAACGTTCATTAAACGAAAAGGTAAGATTCTTGTTCTCAATGCCGGCCATCCGGCTGGCGGCTGCTGCCATATCCGGCAGAAACACGATTGGATTCGTCGAGGACGTATCGGCAACGGCAAGTCGGCTGCCCGAGGGAAGCCGCTTCTGATATTGCTGGGCTAACTCGAGAGCGACTTCCAGCCGGGTCTGTCCCGCCTGACGATATTGCATGCTGGGACTGGTATCGAACAACATGATCGACGCCACTGGGGCGTTTTCATTGATCGGCTTTCCAGGGTCCTTGATCTGGGCCATGACACGCCGCTGAAGCGGCCAAAGAACGCCGAGCACAATTAACAAGACGACGGCACCGATGATTCCCGAACGTAACAGGGATCGGCGGTGCTGCAAATGATGAGCCGGCAGAGCCGCACGCTTCCAGCGCCTGGTCATGATAAACCAGGCGCCCAATGCGGTGGCAACAATTATTCCGAGCGTGGACCACTCAAAAACATTGGGCCAGTAGTTGGCTGCCGGGATGCGGGGCCGAGCCAACGCGAAGACCAGCACCATGATGGCCGCGATCCGAAGCAGCATCAGCCAGAAGTGTTTCAACCGCATTTTCTGGGTGTTCTGACGCTGACGGTTCTGGATCAGCCGCAAAGCCGGAAAGATCAGCTTTTTGGGTTTCGCCTTGAGCAACAGATGCAGAATGACCGGGATCACTCCCAGCCAGAGGAACCAGATCAGAAATGGATGTATGGGAAGCATGCACTGTCAACCGGAGTAGATCACTACCCCGTCCTGCAAAATTCGATTTTCGTCGGAATGCGCTGTGATTTTCTCGCTGGGGCAATTGAATGAGAAGCTAATCCGAGCGTTGATATTCCGCACGCGGGTAGAAATGAGACGTTTCGAACGCGGGGGTATATATTGATAAACAACTCATTCGTCACCGCGAACAGTATAAATCCCTACGTTCTTCCGGGCCGTTTTAACTCGTGCGGCTGGACCAATGTGGCATACATTTCCGGTCGACGGTCGGCCAGGCGGTCAATCTCGTGCTTTCCCGGAACCCGAATGACGTGTTTGTTGCGAGCGACATCGGGATTGATCTCGGCATACAGAATGTCCTCACCCAGAGTATGCGATTCGGCCAGCGTTTTGCCAACCGGATCTACGATCTTACTGCGGCCAATAAACGGAAATCCGCGTTCGGTTCCGACGCGATTGACTGCAATGTAATAGACGCCGTTTTCAATGGCCCTGGCGTTGATGACATGCGCGGCCGTGTTTTCAGCGCCGGGTGGCCAGTTGGTCGGCAACACAATCAGATCCGCCCCCAGTATTGCAAGAGATCGCGCCGCTTCCGGGAATGCGGCGTCGTAGCAGATATTCATACCAATGTTGATTGGGCCTGCGGCCTGCACTGCGAACGGTTGATCACCGTAAGTTGTAAACATATCGATGCCCAGGAACGGCAGATGCACCTTGCGATATCGACCGATGACTCCTTCAGGGCCTGTCAGCACCGCGGCATTAAATATACGATCGCCGTCGAGCTCCAGCATCCCAAACACGCAATAGCTCTGAAGTTCCCGGCAAACGTCAGAAATTGCCGTCGTTGCCGGTCCCGGAATGGGTTGGGCAGACGGACGAGCTTCCTCCAGACTGGAAAAGCAATATCCTGAAACCGCGCATTCCGGAAATACCGTCAGGCGAGCTCCCGCCGCAGTCGTTTCGCGGAGTTTTTCGCAAATCTGGGAGACGTTAGAATTCACGTCTGCCAGACGCACATCCATTTGGACGCCAGCGATTTTGTAGGTCGACATGAACGATGTGGCTCCCTGTGTTGAAACTCAACAAATCTCGCGGCCGATCTCAGCCCCAAGCATTATACTGGGCTCGGTTTGAAATGACACAAGTCGTGACGCTATTTCCTTTTGAACGAGGATACTTCACGGGCGGCTGAAAATGGCGCATTTCGATTGGTTCTTATGCATTGCAAAAGCGACAGCCACTCCCGCAAGGAAGATAATTCTATGCCTGAGAATGTTTTCGTCCTTGAAACTGACCGTCCTCAACGACTGCGGGCGCGGTGGCTGTTTCCTGTGGCTGGGCCTCCCATTGAAAACGGAGTGCTGGAAATCCAGAATGGCCAGATTACCGCCAGTCACCCACAATCGGACGCCAATACCATTGATTTGGGAAATGTCGGCTTGATACCCGGTCTCGTCAATGCCCATACCCATCTGGAATTCAGCGATCTCGCTCAGCCCATCCAACCGGCGAAACCCTTTACGTCGTGGATCCGCGCGCTCGTTGCCGTTCGTCGCAGCCAGCCAGCTGAGGCATCTGCAATCCAATCTGGGTTGCAGGAATGTTGGCGAACTGGGGCAACGGCCATCGGTGAAATCGCCACTCAAGACTGGTCCGCTGCGAATTACCACCATTCGTCAGTGGATTGCACTGTGTTTCGCGAGATTCTCGGGCTGCGTCGCGAACGAATCGCGGAACAACTCGAAGTTGCTCGCAACTGGTTGGCAAAATCGACTGACCGAGATACGAAATTCGTCCGCGGACTGAGCCCGCACGCCCCCTATAGCGTCCATCCCGAGCTGTATCAAAGCCTGGTTGAACTGGCTAATGAACAGCGATCTCCGGTTGCCGTGCATCTGGCCGAAACTCGGGCGGAACTGGAGTTGCTCAATCAGGGGACCGGCGAGTTCGTAGAGATGTTACAGTAATTCGGGGCCTGGGACGAATCAGCCATTCCACGCGGAAGCCGGCCTTTCGATTATCTGTTGCCACTGGAAAAGCTGACACGAGCACTCGTGATTCATGGAAACTATTTGTCTGACGACGAACTCGGCTGGCTGCGAAACGTGCGTTCTGTTTCGGTTGTTTACTGTCCCCGGACCCATGCCTTTTTTGGACATGCGGCACATCCCTGGTTGAAAATGCTGGACTTGGGCATCAATGTCGCAATTGGAACAGACAGCCGGGGATCCAATCCTGATCTGAGCGTGTGGGAGGAACTCCGTTTTTTGCGGTCTCACTTCCCCCGCGTTGATCCCGCCCAAATTCTCCAACTGGGGACTTTGTCCGGCGCGATGGCACTGGGACTGGATGATCAGATCGGGACACTGGAAGCCGGAAAACGAGCAACCCTGGCGGTGATCGATTTCGGGGAATCGAAAGCCACCGACCCTTATGAGCTGATCTTTTCCGGAAACGGCGCGGCGCCGCTCGGCTTTGACAATTTGTAACGCGCCTCGTACCCTACAGCCGGCTTCTGAAAGCGATGCCTCTGCGTTCGCGAAATCTGTTGAATGTCCCTCTCTGAAGGAACTTGATCCATGTTGCAGCTCGTGCGTTGGTGTCTGGTTGTCGTGGTCGCATGTGGAGCCGCGTCGGCCCGTGCGGCCGACTTCTTTTTCAAGGATGGTGACACGGTCGTCATGATCGGCGACAGCATCACTGAACAGCATCTGTATTCCAACTATGTGGAATTGTGGACTGTCACGCGCTTTCCCGGTTGGAAACTGACGTTTCGCAATGTGGGGATCGGCGGCGATCGTTCCGTCGGTGGAAATTCACGCTTCGCGCGCGATGTCCTGCTCTACAAGCCCACCGCGATGACGGTCGACTTCGGTATGAATGACGGCAGCTATCGGACTTTTGAAGAAGGAACATTCAGACCCTATATGGATGGCTTGCAAGGCATGGCCAACCAGGCCAAGGCTGCCGGAATCCGCGTTGCCTGGTGCACCCCTCAACCACTCGACACTGGCGACCAGGGGGCAACCGCACTGACCGGCTATAATGAGACGCTAGAAAAATTCTCAGACGGTGTGAAAGTCATCGCTGAAAAGAATGGGGGATTGTTTGTCGACCAGTTTCATCCTTACCTGGCCGCGTTGGATCGCGCTCGCGCCAAGGGGCCGAAGTACGACCGGATCACGGGTGGCGATGCTGTACATCCTGGGCCACCTGGCCAGGCACTGATGGCTGCGTCGATTCTGAAAGGGCTCAACTTTCCGGCTCTGGTCTCGTCCGCCGAGATCGATGTGACCGGCAAGGTCACTGCCGTAGAGAATTGCAAGATTGAAAATGTGGTCGCGAAAGAGGGCGGCGTCAGCTTCTCACGTCTCGACGGTGCCCTGCCTTATTTCCCGGCGTCAGCGAATCCCATTCTGCCATCGGCCCCAATTTTGGAAGAACTCAACAACTATCGATTGAAGGTCACGGGTCTGGCGACCGGGAAGTATGAAGTGCGCGTTGGTGGCAAAAAGGTTGCCGAGCTGACATCCGTCCAACTCGCAGAAGGAGCGAACCTGGCTGCGGGAGTATTAAACGAAGGTCCGATTGCCGAACAGGTTAAAGCGGTCACGACGGCCGTCACGAGCAAGAACCAGTTTCATCATGATGCCATTTACCGTGGTGTGATCTTGAATTCCAATGTCCCCGACTGGGTTTACAACATCGTCCCCAAAGCAGAACTGGAAGCCAAGAAGAAGGCTCTGTTGGACGAACGATATGCGAAGCTGCCGGGTTTGGATGCTGACGTCGCCAAGTCTCTGGTAATGAAAGCGAACACGTTTGACATTGTGCCAGTAAAGTAAAACTGTTGCTGTTTGTCGTATTGACCGCGTCACGCTGCATTTGCTGGGGGATCGTGAACCAATCGTCGCTAAACCCTTGTCTTTTGTCGTTGCAAGGTTATGATTGAAAGTGTCTGGAATCCGCGGCAATTCAATCATTGGGATTCGGACAGAATGACGATAACACAGAGTCGGATGGCTCAATAAAGGGCAAACCGGGTTGACCGGAAGGCCAGTTAATAAGTAAGCCGGCGTGGAAGAAGGTGTCATACCCTCTTTTCACGTCGGCTTTTTTCGTTTGTCAGTCCCCGTGTCCACTCGGCGATTTAGCCGATCTGGACGTTGCTGCAAAGAAAGTGTCATCATGCTTGAATCAGTCATTGTCCTGTTACTAATACTGTGGTTGTTGGGCTGGCTCATCGTCCCGATAGGAGGCGGCTTAATTCATCTCTTGCTGGTCATTGTGCTGATTGTCGTCATCCTGCGTGTGCTCCAGGGACGTCCTGCGATATAGAGAAAACGCCAGCCGGAACATCCCCGGGCGAAGGTTGCCTGGGGCAGTGTTCTGGAATGGTCAAATCCAATTCGTGACCTTCGGAAGACGCCCTACCGTTCGCCTGGCTGCTGGCTCGCCTGGTGCAACGCCAAGTATCGCACCACTTTGACCGGGTTACCGGGATTCGTATCCCGCCGGAACAATCCCTCCGCCGACATCTGAGGTTGCCGGTGTCGTGGCGAAGGGGGCCTCGTAAGGATCATTTAATGCGGCTTTAGGGAGCAGGCCCTGAATTTGGCTTTCCTGTTGCTTGACCAACGTCACATTGTTTTTAGGGACAGGCTTGATTTGCAGCGTGAATTCTAACAACGCCACCATCCGCCCCAGGTGTTCCACCTTTTGACCGCGCGTCTTTTGAAAAGCCTCGTCCATCGTCGAACGGGGACGTTCATCGACCTGTTCGATGGCCGCGACGAGCTTCACGATTTCTGCTCGGCAACGCGCTTCAATTTCCGCCAGATCATGTTTTGCCGAGAGTTTTGATTTCATCACCGTGCAACTCAGGCAACGCATAAAGGCCGCCAACTGGGCCGTCGACCAGCCTTCGAGACGCGCTGATTTCACCAGTTCTTGATTCCTGCTCCAGACTTCCCCCTGCCGTTTCGGGTCGCACAGGAACCGGAACCGAGTTCGAAACTCACTGACCAAAACTTTGGCCGGCAAATTCAAATCCAGTTCTGGCTGAGTCGAGGGGGTGAACTCGGGGACTTTCCCGTCAGGCAGTCGAGACACCAGTCGCAGGAATTTTTGAAGTTCCTGTTCCGAGAATTGATCGGTTGGCAACTTGAACGCGACCGATGCTGGCTTTTCCACGGCCGATGGCGAACCGCACCCGGTGAGCAGCGACACGAGGCAGCAACTGTAAATGTGGATCATCCATACTCGTTGCATAGCGGCACCTCCCTGTGCCAAACTTTGCCGGAATTCCGGGTACTAATCGCAAATCATCCGACGAAGAAATACGTCTTGTGGATGCAAGATCGCTAGCCAGCGGCAGGATCGCGTCCGCGATGATGGCGATGTGGCGGTGCTCCAAGACTTCGCGCACAGGTAATCCAAATGCCGGATTCGGTCAAGATGACTTGGCCTGTGATGAAGAGGAAATGGGGGCGATGCGATGAATACGGCCTGAGGGGCCTGGTCAGACCAGAAACTTGTTAAAAGACGAAAGTTCTGGAGTTTCTAACGAAAACATGTTATTCTATTGATGTGTTGCCGATGTTTTCTGAAAGGACATCCCCGAGAATCAGGAGCGCCGAAATGCTGAGCTTGTTTGATGTCGCGCACGGGCGTCGCCGGGAGTTTCTGAAAATCGGCGGCTTGGGGCTCGGCGGATTGACTTTGCCACAATTGCTGTCGTCTCAGGCCTGGGGAGGGTCGAAGGGAGCCGGTTTCGTTAAAGATCGAGCTGTCGTGTTCCTGTTCTGCCATGGCGGCCCCAGCCAGATCGAGACATTTGACCCGAAGTTGACGGCTCCCAGTGAAATTCGCAGTACCACGGGGGAAGTCGCGACAAAAATTCCTGGTATTACATTTGGCGGAACGCTCCCTAAACTCGCGGCCCTGGCCGATAAGCTGTCGATTGTGCGCTCGTTCAGCACGGGGGATGGCAATCACGATATTAAGCCTGTCGTCTGCAATGAAACCCTCAAAGCCAATATGGGTGCGTTATATGCCCGCATCGTGGGAAGTAATCATCCGACGACTGGCATTCCTTCGAATGTAGCACTCTTTCCACAGTCAGTTGATCCGAGTACTGGACCGGCCCAGGAGGGTTTTGGAAAATTCAATGCCAGCGGCAGTATTGGAGCCGCTTATGCTCCGTTTGTGCCAGGACGTGGCGGGCAGTTGCAAAGTGACATGTCGCTGCACATGGCTCGTGACCGTATGGACGACCGACGCCGGCTGCTGGCGGGGCTCGATCAGATTCGCAAGGCATTCGAATCGCCAGGTTCGTCACGCGGTCTCGATGCCTTTCGCGATCAGGCATTCGAAACGATTCTCGGCGGAGTTGCCGGTGCCTTTGATTTGTCGAAGGAAGATCCACAACTGATCGCCAGATACGACACGGCTGGCCTGATGCGGCCTGACATGATCAACAAGAAGTGGAATAATTACAAACACTACGTCGATCATAATAAATCGCTTGGCAAGCTGATGCTGCTCGCTCGCCGATTGTGCGAAGCGGGTTGTGGCTTTATCACGGTGACGACAAACTTCGTCTGGGACAATCACTCCGATTCAAACAATGCCGGTGTTGAAGAGGGCATGCAATATTGCAGCCTCGCCTTGGATCATGCGGTTTCGACGTTTATTCAAGATGTTCACGATCGAGGTCTCAGTGATAAGATTCTGTTGGTTGTCACAGGCGAAATGGGACGTTCGCCGCGCATCAACAGGAACGGGGGCAGGGATCATTGGGGGGGCTTAGCCCCATTGATGCTTTCCGGTGGCAAATTGAACATGGGGCACGTCATTGGCCAGTCGACGCGCGATGTCGCCGAGCCGTTGACCGAGCGAGTTACCATCAAGAATCTGGTTTCCACGGTCATGCATTCCTTGTTCGATATTGGTGAAATGCGACTCTCTCCCAGCGTGCCCAGTGAAATTCTGCGATTAGCAAGTGCCGATCCGATTGCCGGTTTGTAGCTTGCGCCGTGACGGATTTTCGGACGCTGATTTTCATGTCGCCAAGGTTGACAAACCTTGGGTGCTGGACCCAAAACGGAGCGGGCCGCCCCAATCTCTGGCGAGACTGATTACCGAAATCGCTCGCGGCGTTAGGTTTGTAGCATTTCAGACCGCAATTCTTTTCAATGTCTGGATTCTGCTTCCATCGACATCCGAGAATATGTTAGAATCAGGCAACTGCCAATAACGCCCCACAAACCCGCATCCACCACCCTGCTAGCCATAAAATCTGAACTGAAATCGAGTTAAACACATTCGAAAGACCCGCTTGCTCACGCCTGCAGGCGAGTCTCTTCGAGACTTGCGAGGACTATACGATGCAATTGCATCGACAATTCCTACTCAGCAATCGAGAACTTGAAATGAATCAGATTCCGATTCATTCGATTGAACACACCGAATCTTGTTGAAGATGTTATCGCCGGTCTCTAACGGGACGCGGTTGCAAGTCTCCAGGAGACTTACCAACAGAACTTCAATGGAGCCCAACGCATCCGCTTGAAAGCAGGACTCCAATGAAGAAATCCCACCTGCCAGAGTACACACCATGCTGACCATTCCCGCGAAACAATCTTACCGCCTGTGTGATGGGATCTCTCGCCGCGATGCCTTGAAACTTGGTGTTTTGGGAATGGGCGGTTTGTCGCTGCCGTCCCTGCTGCGAGCGGAAGCTCAGTCCGGAGTCAAAAACAGCCACAAGGCTGTGATCATGATCTACATGTGCGGTGCGCCATCGCATCAGGACATGTACGATTTGAAAATGAATGCGCCGGCCGAAATTCGGGGTGAATTCAAGCCCATCGAGACCAACGTTTCCGGCATTCAGATTTGTGAGCACTTGCCGAAACTCGCGGGCATGATGGATAAGTTGGTTCCGTTGCGGTCGGTTTATGGATCGCCTGATGGTGATCACGATTCGTTCATTTGTTACACAGGACGCCACAAGCGAATTCAACCTCCTGGTGGCTGGCCAGCAATGGGTTCGGTGGTGTCGAAACTGCTGGGACCCACGAATCCGTCGGTGCCTCCGTTCGTCGGTTTGTCACCGAACGCGGGACATCCACCCTATGGTTCCCCTGGACTTCCCGGCTTTCTGGGGATCGGTAACTCGGCATTTCGTCCTTCTGGCGAATCGCGCGCGGACATGGTCCTCAATGGAGTGACTCTCGATCGACTTGGCCAACGTAAAGAACTGCTGGTCCGATTCGATCAATTCCGTCGGGAAGCCGATGCCCGCGGGGCCATGCGGGGTTTGGACTCCATCAATCAGCAAGCCCTGGATATTCTGACCTCCAGTAAACTTGCCGAGGCACTGGATCTGAGCAAGGAAGACCCCGCGGTCCGCGCACGCTATGGGAAAGGCGATCCAAACAATTTTGGCGATGGCGCACCCCGTAATCTGGAGCATTTCCTGTTGGCCCGGCGTCTCGTCGAAGCGGGCTGCCGAGTTGTGACTTTGAACTTTGGCCGTTGGGATTTTCACAGTGATAATTTTAGTGGTCTGAAAGACACGCACCTGCCACAGTTTGATCAAGGACTGTCAGCCTTAATCGAAGACTTGCACGTCCGGGGTCTGGACAAGGATGTTTCCGTCGTTGCCTGGGGTGAATTCGGCCGGACACCTCAGATTAACAAAGACGCCGGACGCGACCATTGGCCTCAGGTCGGTGGTGCGCTGCTGGCATGTGGCGGTATGCGAACGGGCCAGGTGATCGGTGCGACCGACCGTTTGGGAGGCCAAGCCAGCGAGCGGCCGATTCACTTCGGTGAGGTCTTCGCGACATTATATCGAAATCTGGGAATCGATCCGCACACCGCTCCGCTACACGATCTGGCGGGCAGGCCGCAATTTATCGTTGACACCCATCCGGCAATGCCGGAACTGATCTGATCAGCCTGCTGCTCAGAAATTGCACTCCCGCGATTGAAAAACCGATTCCACCCAAGTCCCAAGCCTTCAATTGTGTCCTGCCGGAATCATTGTTCGCATTCAGCAATTCAGAAAATATTTCAAGCAGCCCCGTCCTTTGAGAGTCCGATTTGCGCCTTCATTCGTAGTGACAGCCTTTTCTCGGTGTCTGAACTACGAATTTAAAGGACTTTCGTGATGAATCATCTCGGTCAATTGCCGCTGCTCGCAAAAATGGATCTCCCAGTTGGTAAGGGAATTGCCATGATTGCGTTTTTCGGTTCCGTCGCCCTGTTCAGCACCTACGCGATGTGCTTGCCGAACGCATCGTTGAGTAAACATTCAGAATTCATTGGTACCACAAATCCTCACGTAGCACGAGGAATTTGCGTCTTGACAGCGATTGTCGGCTGGCTCGCCGTTTGCGCGACGACCGCGGCCCTTGCTGGATTTCTAGACTAGAGCGTTCCTCTGTGAATCGTACTGTGGAATGAATTCAACATGTAACTTTTGGAAAGCGAATGCATGAGGTTCGCTCCACAAGCGGAACTGGAATTACACTCCCATTTCTTCGAGCCGCTTTCGCAGCGCAGCAATGCCACGTTGCAACAGTTTGGCTGTGGCACCCACGTTTTTTCCCAACCGCTCCGCCGCAATGGCAATGCTGGATCCCTCGAGATGAACCAGTTTGACAACTGTCCGTTGGTCGGGCGTCAATTGATCAAGAGCTTGACGCAGGCGGTCCGCGTCTTCGCTGCGGATTGCTCGCATGCTGGGAGTCGATATGTCGCTGCCCAAACTCGCGCTGACCGGCTGGCCATCCCGATGGTTGGCCGCGTCGATTGATTGCTCCCGCATGACACTTCGTCTTTGCGCAGTCGCGTTTCGAATGCAATCGACAATATTGTGTTGCAATGAAGTGCGAAGCCAGGCTTCAAATTCGCCCGACGTTTTACCGACAAACTGATCCAGCCGCTGATGAATGTCCACCATGGTAATCTGTGTCAGATCTGAAGCATCGATACGTGCTGTATAACTCGAGTTCAGGGCCAGCTCCGCCCATTGGCGTAATCGCGATCTGACCTGGATCAGCAACTCGTCTCGAGCGGACAAGTCTCCGGCTTGAGCCTTGAAAATGAGGTCTTCCATCGGCTTGTCCATCGAAAATATTATTATGCTATGCCGACCAAAACACGACCCGAGCTGCCTGTCAATGCATCCAAACTTCCTGTCACATTGCCTGGTGGCCTTTAGCCATTGTTCCGTGTCAGTTTCATTTTGAAAAAGCACGGCTTCCCGGTAGTGATTCCTGGGGCACCAACTGCCGCTCTAATGTCTGAACGCGTGATTCCAGACTGTCAATTCGCGCGAGCGTCTCTGGACTTTCGGAGACCACGTGATCGACCGTTTGCGTTTTGCCACCGAAACTAAGGGCCAGGCACCCCACTGAGAAACAAACCATTCCGCCGCAAAGCAATGAAATGGCCAAGTCACGAGCACGGATCATCGAAGCATCCTCGTCATCGCAAGCGAACTACGGATAGGTGTGGATAAGCTGCAGCGCCGACAAAGAATGGGAGGTGGACTGGCAGGTTTGAAGGCCCGGATCTTCTTGTAAAATCGCGTTCAGGTCAAGAGGATCTTTGTACTGTTCGCGGCCACGAATGAACGTTTTTCAATACTCAACGGCAGGCTCGAGATTGCCCAGAGCGCAACGGCGTACGTCGTCTAGTTCTAATATTCAAGTCTCTTCCGCGTGACCTGGCAGGCCTTTGGAACTGGAGCGAATATACACGACAACGTCGCTGTCGAGTGAATAGACTCGCAACCCCCATACGAAACGTAACCCATTCGGCGACAAATTTCGATGGTTGAGTCGAACTCGATCCCCCATCTGAACTACGACTTCATGTTTACGGAGGACGTGAAACAACTGGGCTCCGTCCGTGCCATAGCGGGCCACAAAATCGTTGATCGTGGGTGTCAAATCACGAACGAAACACAACAATTCCCGTGATAATATCGAATCCGGCGACGTATGTTTCATATTTTACTAAACAGATTCAGGATCTGGATAGGTTCCAATCGCGACAATTCCCGAATCCGAAATTTCCAAGACTTCTTTGGTAATCGGATATCCCGAGTCGCGGTACTCTCGGACGACGACTTCGCCGAGTAGGCTGAGGAAATCGACATTGTCCTGGCGAATCACGTAGACAAAGTCTCGGCAGGGGACAACAACATACACCGGCCAGCCATGTGTCGGTTCAGCCAGATCACGAAAAGCAGGAGACAGGATCAACGAGGCCTTAAATGCCACTTCGTCAGTCGTGAGCATTCCCAGTTTGTTACCTTTGATATCGTCAACTGTAAACTGGGTTTGCCTGACAATCTCGGCCATGTTCTGTTCGGCCTGCTCTGCCAACTGAGTTGGTGTGGTACCCCAGTCAGCCAGCATTGATTCCAGGATCCAATGGATCTGAGAACCATCGGGCGATGTATAGACAAAAACCTGGTTCAGTCCATCGCTGATTGGTTTGAACAACACATCCTCAAACCCGGACTCATAGTCTGAAGGTTCCAGCGAATATCGGACGTAGGCTCGAACTGCATCCCAGGGCGGCGTCTCTTCAAACAATTCAGAATCGATTTGATTGACGAGTTGGATGATGGAACTGGCGTTCCCATCACGTTCGTAGTTGCGCCGAACGTTGACCAAACTGACAGTCAGAGTCTGATCATCAATCAGAATTGTATAGAGGTCTTCTTCGTCGGTCAGCGAGTAGCTGATTCCGCGTTTCGACAGCTCTTCGCAGAAAATCGCATCGGCCGGATTCATATGCTTCTCCTGCAGCCACCGGGCATTTCATTAATGCTTAACGCAATTGAGCCGGAAGGAAATACTTCCTCTCAGGCGGCTCAGATCTTCAGAAATCCGCGATGGTTCCTCAACCGATTTCGGTCGTCGAGCGATGTGATGAGAAACGCCGCGACAATCCTGCCGCGGCGTTTGTTGTGTCGAATATGGACTGAAGAAAAGCAACAACGCGCGATTGTCGCGATCCTACTTCTTGGTTGCTTCTGGCTTCTTTTCTTCCGTCTTCTTGGCCGGTTCTGCGGCGGCTGCGGCCGGTTTCTTTTCCGCCTCGGCTTTGGCCTTGTCCGCAGCTTTTTTGTCGTCCGCCTTTTTCTTTGCGGCGGCAGCGGCGGTGGCGCGCAATTCCGTTAGGGACTTCAACTGATCGGGCGTCAATACGGCTTCGACTTCTGTGTCCTGCTTCTCGTCGAGCGCCTTCAATTTGGCTTTCAAATCGGCGATCTGAGCACCGTATGTTGCTTGCACAGCGTGGATCTTCGTTTTCTGATCGTCACTCAACTCAAGTTTGTTAAAGTAGTCAGGCAGTCGGCTCGTCGCCTTTTTCGGAGCATCAGCCTTCTTTTCAGTAGCCTTCACGGCGTCGGTCTTTTTGTCTTGTGCTGACACAAACGTACCGACTGTCAACGCGATGAGTAGACATGATCCCAGGCACCACGACCGTAGCGACGTCTTCATAGATGCATCCTTTGAGTGGATTCCGAAGAATTGATTCCGCTAAGACAGGGAGCCGGAAAACATTCGGGCTCAAGAACAAGCCTCGGCGAACAGTAATGTCATAACCTGTACGAAATCGTTTTTCCACTCAAGGCGGATGAAATCTCGCAATTTTCATGGAACGCAGGAAACGCCTGAAAGTGGCGAGTGCTCGGTTTTGGGGCTAGGCCACCAACCAGATTGCCACGAGGTTCCTGTCGACTTCGGTCGATTCGCGAAATGACCTTCCTGTTGGCGGCCACTCGACCTTCAAATCGTCCGGTAAAAACCGAACACAACTTTAATAGAAAGTGTCGACCAGGGCATTTTTGCCCTTGACGAGTAAATTCTACCGTTGTTACGCTCAGCATTGAATTTTGACGTAGAGTTGGATTGGCCCGAAAATTGCAATTCTTCGGGTTCGGATTGATGGTGAGTGTATTGTTCACCCCCAATGTTGCCGATTGTCTTACCTAGCCTGCCAAATTCGGGCCACCGACAGCGGCTCCCCCAATTGCCCCCGCCAGATTTCGGTTATATTGTGCTGGGTCAGAACACCAGATTTCCCAATGGGTTAAACACTTGGGAATGCATGGATTTCGTCAACAGCATCAATAAGCGCGAGAATTCGTGATAACCGTTGCTAGCCATAGTACA
>JAQGHT010000602.1 GCA_028291565.1 Planctomycetaceae bacterium
CTGCCAATCGTGGACTATCGCCAGGAACTGCGAATCGCGCTGCGCCGACCGTTTGAACAGATTTGGAATCCGCCATTTCCGTTAGTGGCGTGCAGACCCACAAGGCGTCGGTTTAGCGGCGTTTCCAGCGTGCCTGACCTCAGTTCCGCTCACGGTGTTCTGGGGCAAACGGAAAGCCGAGCTGCGGCTTGTTGGTGGCTTGATGGGGGTTTCACAAGACGATCAAACACGAATGGTCCAACCGGAATGTGGTTGGGCGATCGTCTATGAAACGCCTGTCGATCCGTTGGAGCATGGCACGCGCCACGAAGTCAGCCAATAACCAACGTTGAGCGGACATCTAAGCGAATGAAGTACCACGCCATTCCCAGTTTTTCGCCGAACGCCTAGGACGACGAGCCTTTCAGGGCGTTTGCTGGTGTTTCACGCGGGCGCAAGCTTTGTTGAATCTTCCATGACACCCGTTTCCTGGAAGGCTTCAATGCGCTTTTGCAACGTATCGCGAATCGTTTCCAGGCGGGCCTCATCGCGGATCTTCTTGCCGTCTCGGTCGGTCACGTAGAAAACGTCGAGCACTTGATCAATATGTGTTCCAATGACGGCGACTGAGACAGAGAGATTCAGGTCGACTAACGTCTTCGTGATCACGTAGAGCAGGCCTGTTCGATCAATCGCGAAGACGTCGATGATCGTGAATTTGCCGGATGAGTCATTGCAGGTCGTCACACGAGTGGGCATCAAAGCCAGCTTGGAAGCACAAACCTGATGTCGTTTGTTCGATTCAAACAGATTCGCCACCGTGATCCGCCCCAGCAGGACGTCCTGAATCGTCGTGGCGACCTCCTGCATGCGGGATTCTGGTACGGGACCGGAAAAGTCATAATCGACCACCCGGAAACTGTCGAGAATCACGCCATCGGAACTGGTGGCGATTTTCGCCGACAGAATGTCCAGCCGCTTTGCCGTCAGCGCGCCGGCCATCTTGCTGAAGCAGCCCGAGCCAATCTGATCACGGGCGATGACACGGTAATCGACAGTATGAGTCAGGGGATCGTAAGTGCTGCGAACGTGCACGCTTTTGTCGTCCAATTCATGAATCAGCCGCAATACCGCAGCGAGTTCGCCAGGCGCGGTTCCAATCACATATTGTCGTGGCAACGTGTCAAAGGTGGCATCGACCCACTTGTCAGTCATCGACTGCGGAGCGGAGCCTTCCGTCAGTTCGTTATGCACTGCCATGCGTTGCTGCCGGACGTTTTCCTGTTCATGTTCGTGGACAGATTCGCCGCTGAGAACTTCCAGCACTCGTTGATACAGATCGGACATCAGCCCGGCTTTCCAGCCGGTCCACGTTTCGGGCCCCACCGCGGTGATGTCAGCAGCACTGAGAACGAACAGCATTCGTAAGACTTCCGGACTTCCGACGTCGCGACTGAACGGAAGATAGACTTCTGGATCCGCGATATTGCGACGGAACGCCACATCGGGCATGAGAAGATGCTTTTGCACCAGTAGCATCACGTTGTCGCGTTGATGCGCAGTCAGCCTCAAGCGTTGGGCGACGTCACCCGCAATCACTCGGCCCAACTCGCTATGGTCCTCAGTTCCGCCCTTCCCCACGTCGTGTAGCAGGACAGCCAGATGCAGCACTTCCTTCTGCTGAATCGCGCGATAGGCTTCGCCCAGAGGGCCGGCATCATTCTCATAAGAAGTGACCGCCTCGATCGCACGCAATGTATGTTCATCCACAGTGTAATGATGATACTGATTGAATTGGAGCAAACACCGTGTTCGACGAAATTCGGGGATGACTTTCTCCAGTATTCCGGCGCGGTACATACTCCGCAGAATCCCGCCCAGGGGTGCGCCACGCTGGAAAATCGACTGCACCAGCCGCGCCTGTTCCACCGAATGCAAGTCAGGCAATTGGTCGGCGACCTGACCAATCGCCTCCTCGAGCAACGGCGCGACGTTCACCCGATACAGACTGGCCAATTCATAGAGTTGGAGCACCTTTTCCAGGCTGCCGCAAAGAGTTTCCCGATAGGCGGCTTGAACATCGATTTCGTCCAGACCGACCAGAAAGACGTCGTTCGCCCGATGCTGCATCAGGTATTGATACAGTCGAGTTGACCAGGTTCTGGGCCTTTGCATCGTGAAAAAGCGTTTCACAATGCGGGCGATCGCGGAGGTGTGCTGGAAGTATTGCTGCATGAACTGGACAACAGGATGCTGCCCGGGTAACTCTTCAAAGCCACGTTCCAGCGCAATCCGGTATTGCTCTTCTTTGGACAGCACATCCTGCGGGCGTCCCGCCGCGAGATGCAGGTCGACTCGGATGCGGGCCAGGAATTCATGCGCCTGCTGCAACTCGTGCAACTCGTCCTTGGACAAGACGTTCAACCGGCGGAGCATGCCCAGATCGGCCGTCTTGAACCGGGCAAACCCGACCCACTTCAACAAGTGCAAATCGCGCAATCCACCAGCAGACTTCTTGACATCCGGCTGCAACTGCTGGACGGTCCCGCCATGTTCTTGAAACTCGGTCTGGCGCGCGGCGACGCATTCGTCAATAAACGCGGCCTGCCGGGGCCTGATGACTTGCTGCGAGAATTTGTTTTGCAGCGCGATGGCCAACTCCGCGTTTCCCCACAGCGTTCTGATCTCCACCAGCGATGTCGCAAATTGCAGATCAGCCTTCGAAGTGGCCACGGCATCAGAAAACGTCCGGACACTGTGGCCGAGTTTCATTCCTCCATCCCACAAATCACGCACGAGTTGAGCTGTCGCCTGCTGAATCAGTTCATTGGTCACCGAGTTGGATGTGTACAAAAACAACAAATCGACGTCGGAAAACGGGCACATTTCTCCGCGTCCTGACCCACCGACAGCGACCACTGCCAGATGCTTTTCGATCAGTGTCCGCAGATCGGGCGCACAGCCAGACAGGGCTTCTTCAAAAAGTTCCAGAACCAGTTTGTCAGTGGCGTCGGAAAATGTCGCCAGCAAACTGATGCCATCGGCTCCTTCCTGGAATCGCCGTCGCAATTCCTCTCGCATTTCGCCAACTCGGGTTCGGTTGCGATTGATGCGTTGCAGGGGCGACGACAAGGCTGGCGAAACAAGACTCATGTTGATCTCCAACCTGCGTGGGAAGCGGGGTGCCGCTTGACGCGGTCACTGCATGTCGCCGAAGTCGTGTGCATCTGGAGGCGCACTCGTGCTGAAATTCGTGTGAATTCGCGAGTCGCTGCTTCGGAGTATTCACGTTTTCGGCGACAAAAATGGCTTAGGGCTGCAATGGCCATCCTACGCAGTGAACTCTTTGGAGCTGCGAAATCCCTCGTCGCCGAAGTCGCGAGATGTCAGACGTTTGTTTAGCAACGCATGAGTTCTCACGAATTCAGCGACGAGCGGGTTGATGGCGCACGGTGGACTGCGGCCCCACTAGATTGCTTCGGTGCCCGATTCGCCGGTCCGAATACGAATCACCTGTTCAAGCGGCGTAATGAAAATCTTTCCGTCGCCCACCTGCCCGGTGCGCGCAACCTTGATGATCGTGTCAATCGCCACCGGCACCAGATCGTCTGTGACGACCAATTCCACTTTGACCTTGGGCAGGAAATCGACGGTATATTCTGCCCCGCGATACATTTCTTTGTGGCCCCGTTGACGGCCAAAACCGCGAACTTCCGTCACGGTCATGCCCTGCACTCCAGCGGCGGTCAATGAGTTCTTGACTTCTTCCAACTTGTAGTGCCGAATAATGGCTTCAATTTTCTTCATTACATTTCTTCCGATGCTTGTGCCTGGAATTCAAAACATAAGGAATTCGACGACGGACGCCACGAAAGGCCGGCCAATTTCATGGACACAACATTTCGGGGGACGAGTCCCTCACTCCTGACGCATGGCGAATCGCCAGGCGTGTCACTGACGCAGTGTTCAAGTCACGCCACCTGCGGCTCGAAGGCGCCAGGCAGCTCATAAATTCATCGAGCTTTGTCCAAGATATTGAACATTCCCACAGGCCGGACAACCTGGCCCGGCTTTTCTGAGACGGACACGATTGTCCGTCTTGCTCGAATGCAGTTGTTCAAAAGAATCTCGCGATGCTCCCTCGCTTGCCCTTAAAACGCGACCCTGTGGGGTCAAACCACAGAGACACAGCTTGGCACGCCACGCTGTTTGCACTAAATGGCGATTTCGCCTGTTTCACCGGTGCGGATGCGAACCAGATCTTCCAAATTGGTGACGAAAATCTTTCCGTCACCAATGCCGCCGGTGCGCGCTGTCTGGATGATTGTATCGATCACCTTCTTGGATTCTGCGTCCGAGCAAACGACTTCCAACTTGACCTTAGGCAGAAAATCGACGGTATATTCCGCACCGCGATACTGCTCTTTGTGTCCTTTTTGACGTCCAAAGCCCCGCACTTCGGTCACTGTCATCCCCTGGACTCCCGCCTTGGTCAGAGCATCCTTGACTTCTTCCAACTTGAAATGGCGGATTACTGCTTCAATCTTCTTCATAATCTTTCTTTCACTTGTTAAGCACGAACTTGGACAAACGACAAAATGCCTTCAACTGAATGAGCCTGGCAGGGCTATATCGCTCTCGCCTGATATTTTGCATTTGGTGAGCCGGGTGCCGTACCCCCCCCGGATTCTCCTGAACCGGAATCCGGGGCCGTCAGGCACTCGACTCAGCCGACGTATCATTGTTAACCGCGCAAACAATTGGTCAAGACTCCGTGGCAAGCCCCCCGGCCTCGTAGTCCTGACTATTCCCAGGACACCGATACGAATGAAATCATCCCACACAAACCGCGACCGCCGGCTGGATGCGAGCGGTCGCGATCAATTCACTTAATAGAAAATGTAACCTTCCTCACCATGCTGGCTAACATCCAGTCCTTGCAGTTCTTCCTGTTGAGTGACACGCAATCCCATGACAGAGTCCAGGATTTTCAACAACACCACGGTTCCAACGACAGTCAATGCAATCGCGGCGCCGACGCCAATCAATTGATTGATGACCTGGTTGGCGTTGCCTTCCAACAGTCCTCTGGGGCCGTGATTCTCTGCGGTGCCCAGAATATCACGTGTCGCAAAAACTCCGGTCAAAATGGCCCCCAGAGTACCACCGACACCATGCACCCCAAACGCATCCAGGGCGTCATCGTATTTGAACTTCGATTTGACCGTGGTGCAGAAGTAAAAGCAGACTACCGACGCGGCAGCTCCCATGATGATTCCGGCAAGCGGGGTCACCATGCCGCAGGCCGGGGTGATGCACACCAGACCGGCCACGGCACCTGAACAAGCCCCGAGGATACTCGGCTTACCGCGCAACACCCATTCCAGTCCAGCCCAGACGACGGTCCCCATTGCGGCCGACAAATGTGTCGCCACGAACGCGTTCGCGGCTAATGTATTGGAAGCTCCCGCGCTACCTGCGTTGAAACCAAACCAGCCCACCCACAACATTGTCGCGCCAATGTAAGTGTAGGTCAGATTGTGTGGCGGCATAGGCTCTTGTCCGAATCCCAATCGCCGGCCAATCAGAATCGCGCAGATCAACGCCGAGAATCCCGAGCTGATGTGTACAACCGTGCCGCCAGCAAAGTCGAAAGCGGCATATTTGCCCGTAAACAGCCAGCCATTTTCGGACCAGACCCAGTGCGCCAGCGGGCAGTACACAAAAGTGCCCCATAAGACGCAAAACGCGACCATCGTGCTGAATTTCATGCGTTCGGCGAACGCGCCGCAGATCAGGCCCGGAGTGATAATGAAGAACATCATCTGAAAGACCATATGAACTGAGCGCGGAATGGACGCGGCCAGGGGAGCCGCCATGGGAGTGACCACCTTGTTCGCCGCGTCATCCCAGTGCGGCATGACCCCGTTCATAAACAGATAATCGCCCCCACCGACCAATCCTCCCAGGACATCGCTGCCGAATGCCAAGCTATATCCGTATACAGCCCAGATTACTGACATGATTCCCATCAAGAAGATGCACTGCATCATCACGCCCAGGATGTTTTTCTTGCGGACAAGTCCACCATAGAACAACGCCAATCCGGGGGCAGTCATCATCAGCACGAGCAGCGACGAAACCAGCATCCACGCATTATCGGCGGCACTGAACTTGTCTTCTGGATCAGGTGGATGAGCAGGCTCGGCAGCCGCTACGAGCTGAGGGCCTGCAGACAAATCGTCTTTGGCGGCCGTCGTCTGATTGGGTGCTGAACTAACGGACGTGTCTTCTGCCCAAGCTATCGTCTCCGGCGACGGCCAAAGCGAACCACACATCAAAGCGAACACGAGCCCGAATCGGGCCACACAGCGATACATCGAAATCCCCTTGCAAGCGCGCAGAAACACAGACGCCCAACCTGGCTGTTCGACACGAAAGCCCAGCTGTCGCCTGAATGTGCCACCCCGAGGCTGGGCAACACCAATTTAAATTGAACCACGCACCGCACTCAGGTCGTTCGTCCACAACGGCCTGTCCAACCCGGGCACCAATCCCCCGCATTCGACAGACACTACGCTTCACCACGCAGCGGCAGACATCACGCGCATCCGATGACGGCAAAAGAAAGTCGCGCAGGCCAGCATCCATTGGAGAGAGCGCTCCTGGACACGAAAACCCTTACGACATAATAAATATAGCAAAACCGCGAAGGCAAAGTCCAGTCACGGAATGTGCGATTCACTGCCGGATCGGCCGATCTTATTACCCGTCCGGGGCGCAATTTGGGGGCGGCCAGTCGCTCCAGAGATTGGGGCGGTTGATTTGGTGGCAGCTTTAATCCCAGGATACCATCCGGCTGAGACCGGACGTCCGGCATGAGTCATCACCGACAAAACAAACACAGGGATCAGGCCGCCGCGCCTTGAATCTGGGCTCGGCGAGGAATCCGCACGAAAAACGTGCTGCCTTTGCCAGGCCCTTCGCTGACGACTTCAATCGAACCGCCGTGTTCATGAATAATCCGGTTGCTGATCGAAAGACCCAAGCCAGTCCCCTGTCCAGCCTGCTTTTGCGTGAAGAAGGGTTCGAATAAGTTATCCTTCACTTCTTGAGTCATCCCGCAGCCGTCGTCACGAAATGCAATGATGATCTGGTCGGTCTGCTCAGACAAACTGATGACCAGCATCCCTTCCTGTTCCATTGATTCCAGTGCATTGGCCACCAGATTCAGGATCACCTGCTTGATTTCCGCACTGTTGATTTCCAGGTAGCAGGGTTCAGGACGTTCGAAAACGATCTGTTTGTTCCGGTGTTTACTCAGCAGTTGCACCATCTCACGAACTTCACGAATCAAGCTCGTCACATCGTAACGAACACGAGTCGCATCTTGTCCACGAGCGAAATCCAGCAATTTTCCCGTTATCTGGCGGCAGCGATCCGCTTCACGCTGTATCATTTTCAAATAATGCTGAACGACCGAAGCATCTGCCGGATCCATAACCCGCTCCAAGGCCTCGGCGCGATCTTGTAATGAATCGGCCGCCATCTGGATCGCGGACAAGGGATTGTTGATTTCGTGAGCCACACCTGCCGCCAGGAATCCGACGCCCGCCAGTCGCTCCGATCGCACCAGCTGTTTACTGCGATCACGGACTTGGTTGTCCAAATCGGCCTTTGTTTCCTGGAACCGCGTCGTCATTTTATTAAACGCGTCAGCAAGTTCATTCATTTCATCCTGTGTATTGATCATCACACGATAGTCGAAATCACCGCGAGCCACTCGGGAAGCACCGGCATGCAGAGTTCGCAGCGGGCTGAAAATCGATGCATATCCGTAGGCAATCAGCCCGAGGAACCACAGCAATCCTGCCACCGACGCCGAGATCAAGATATTCCAGGACATGCGATAGACGGCACGAGCGTTTTCCAATTCCTGCCGCAAACTCGCCGCAGGATCGGGAAGCTGATTGACGTCCAACACCAGATCCGCCACAGCTTGCCGTAACACTTGTACGGCACTTTCGTGCCGATTGACGTCTCCCAGAATTCCTTGCGCGGCTTCCAATTCGGAAAACCGCTTGGACATTGCGCCAAGAATTGGTTGCGTGACGGCCCGGCGTCCGGAAATGAGTTCCGGAGCGTCCAGATTCGATGTACGTCGCCAGAAAGTTTCGAACTGTTTGTTCGCGATTTCCAACTGCGTTTGAAATTTTTTCAATTGCTGGTTGGCGACTTGCTGTCGGTTTGCGAGCGGAACCCTTTCAAAAGGCTCACGCAGTGGTCCGAAGAGTTCGGTGATGGCTTCAACCAGCTCTGTTTTGTGTGGCGCAACATTCAGGCCGTAATCCAGATTCTGGATCACGTTCTTATAAGAGATCAGCCCGACAATCCCACTGGCTGTCATCGTCGCGGAAAGGCAAAGCACCAATACCAATCCGAACACCAACTTGCGTTTGATGGTGCCATTCATCATCGGCCCGACCTCCTTGTCACATTTGCGGCGCGTGATTGAATCCAGGGTCTCGTTCTCCTGTTGCGAATGAATTGCTGCCAGGTGCCGAGGGGTTACCCTCAGCCTTCTGACGTTTCATTGGAAACGGGAGACTACACCGTCGATTTGATCCACGTGTGGCCTGTCCTTACTCGAGCAAATCGGCCGCCCCAACGGCCTCCCCCCATGCATTCGCTCGCCGACAGATTTCTCCGCGAATTGTTCGAACTCTAGTCCCAGCAGCAGCTTAACACGTAAACTTCAGTGTCGGCAAGCAGCAATTGAGATTTCGGGTTCGATTTTATGGAAGATTCTTAAGGCAAGTGTTGTGCCGAAGATGTCAGGCTGGTTGAGTTTTTGAGGCGTTGATAAGATCGAAACTCAGTTCTTGATTCGCCATCCTGACCCAATCCGAACGCGTTTTCTCCGTAACCATTCGCTCGTACTTTGAATTCGCAGCCACTCCAGGAACATTTGTGCTGAATGTCCAAATGTATTGACCCGCATCTACCGACGAGCTCCGACTCGATCCCCGCCTTTCCCACTTCACGGATCCAATTTCTGGCATGGCTCGACTTTACTTCAGTTTACTGGCCGTTTTGGCAACCTTTGGCGTGATCTGGTGCACAAACCTGCCTTTGGGAATTCCTGGAGAATGGACTTGGCAGCGTACGCTTCTGGCGGGTGATTTCTGCTGGAGTGTCGTACCAGCAGCAACCTGGATCATCTTACTAGGTTCCTATGTCTGGTACGGGACGAGTCGAATTGAAGACGCAAAAAAGCTGTCGACGTTGTCTCACGCGGCGTGGTTGGCCGGTCTGGCAATTCTCAGCTTCCTGACGCTCAGCGGCTTGCGAGAGGCTGCCCCGCCCGCTTATCGATCCGCGAAAACGGCATTTGTCCTGTATTTTCCGGGGCCTTCCGGCTATTTCACGGAAGCTCGGAAAGTCAGAGACACTCGAGAATTTCTGACGAATTATCGTCAGAATTTGAATCATGGCGACGTATTGCACCAGGGGACCCACCCACCGGGCCTGATCGTCGGCTATCGGGGCCTGATGTGGATATGCAAATTCGTCTGGTTGCAGAATTTCTTGCTTGAAACGCAACCCCTCGACTTGCGTGACGCATTTCAAATCATTTCCGAGCAATCGCGAATGAGTGGCGGGCCATTGTTGACCGACCATGATCGCAGTGTGTTGTGGCTGGCGGCACTACTTATGCAGGCTTGCGCGGCTGCCACAGTCATCCCGCTCTACGCCCTGCTCCGCCTGCACGCACGCCGAATAACCAGCTGGCAATTGGTATCGTTCTGGCCACTCGTACCTGCAGTGACTTTGTTCTTGCCGAAATCAGACGCCTGTTTGCCATTTCTCGGTTGCTCGGTTCTGGCACTCTGGCTGCACGGTTTGAGAAAACAATCCCTGGCTTTGTGTTGCGCCGCGGGAGTCGTGTTTTGGGCGGGCATGACAATCAGCCTGGCGCTACTGCCGACCGGCTGTCTTGCAGGCCTGCTAACGGCTTGGTACTACTGGGGTTGCAGCCCGCCCGATCGCTGGACTTCGCCGGTCAAACGGCTGAGTGCAGGCTTGACCGCTGGGGTGATCGGTTTCTCAGCCCCGACCGGCTTGCTTTGGTTGACCACGGGTTGCAACTTGATTTCTGTCTGGATTCATAACTATCACAATCATGCGGGTTTTTATCTGCAATACCCTCGCACGTATTGGAAGTGGCTACTGGTGAATCCAATCGAACTCGGTTTTGCAGCGGGCCTGCCGATTTCGGTGCTGGCCTTGTTCGGCGTGGTACGGGCGATTCGCAATCCACGAGATGTGGCCCAAGGGCCTGCCTGGGCGTGCCTGGCGACCTGGAGTCTTCTCTGGCTGTCTGGTAAGAACATGGGGGAAGCCGCACGGCTGTGGATCTTCCTGATGCCCTGGGTGATCTGGACCAGTGCATCGGCCTGGGACGCGGCAATTGATGGAGTGAGCTATCAAATTCAGCGCCGGCGTTGGCTCTGCTGCTGGGCGTGCCAGGTCGTCGCGACACTCTTAACGGTTTCTCGAGTGGTGGGATTTCATTTGTAACAAGTGCGGAGGGCAAGTGGCACAAACACGACGCATTATCCCGAAAAGGATTTTCGTAGCTGAATTCGTGAGAATTCGGGCCGATCGACGTGTTCCGCCCGAAATCTCACGATTTCAGCTACGCGGATTGCTCCTCATTAATTCCGACTTCACGGCACAACACGACGCATTATCCCGTAAATCCAGAATAGACAGACGCAACTGTGGGAGTCGCGTTGCCAAAACTCAACGCGTGTTGCTTTTTTTGAACTATGTTTGTTATAGAACCCGGAGGTAGAGCCTATTCTTCAAGTCGGAAACATGAGGCCCCAGATGGTGCTTTCGAAACTAGATCAACTCGTCCGATCAGATTTTTCGCAAGACGTAGTGAGAGGGCATGGGCCCTCAGGATTGGTAAGGCCTCCGCGGATACTGATTGTTGAAGACGATCCCGAAGTTCGTGAAATCTTGGCGGCGATGGTTGCTGATTGTGGTTGTGAGGTTTCACTGGCGTCCGATGGTACGTTGGCGATCGCCAAGGCCGAACGCGATGCCCCAGACTTGGTGCTCCTCGATTTGATGCTGCCGCGACGATCCGGGATCACAGTCCTGGATCAGTTGAAAGCACGCCGAATTCGCCGAGTGCCTGTTGTCATGATGTCCGGCAGTCGTGAGCCGCGGCATCGCACATTGGCTGTCGAACACGGAGCCGATGCGTTCCTGGCCAAGCCATTTGACGAGTCACATTTCCTGCAACTCATTGAACAGCTCCTGCCTCAATTCCAGCGGCCTCTCGTGTCGATGCACTAAATGGTCCAGAGCGACTGACGTCCTGGCGAATTCGTCCTACGGCTTCTTGGGATCCAGTTTTCGAGCCGTGAATTTTCTGGGTAAGGGATGCCCGAGTGTATCTTTATTCGCGGTGAATCCCGCGCTGTCGATATCCACGAACATCGGATTCGAGACGGCCACGGGATGTACTTTGCCCGAATCGCTGCTGTAGATTCTTTCGAGCGACGATTTCTCTCCGGTGGCCACGACAATCAAGTGCGAATCGCGCGTGAGCGTGATCTGCAACGTCTGGTCGAATCTTACCGCTCCCTTCGTCTGAAAACGCTCCGGGTGTTTTTCACGCGTGAAATTCAACGATTCGTCGGACCGTCCATTCACTAAGACAAACACACGATCAATGTCAAACCAATTCGGAGTCTGAATTTTCACTTTCAAACTCAATTTGCCGGAAAGCGCGGCGAGGTCCTGGCCAGCCGTAATCACGTAGTCCTGCCCCATCTCGTTCAGTCTGACCTCCATGAACGGACCGTTCGACATCACCAGTCGTCCCTGGTTCGCCGCCCGGACCACGTCCAACGGCTGAATTGCCGCGGGATCGTCGGTGGTGCTTTGGATAAAGTTTCGCAGCCATCCGGTGCCGTGATAGTTGTCATGGGCATCGGTGTTGACGACGCCCGGAATTCGCAAACCCTGATTGAGCAATTGCAGCCAGTTGAACATCGTGTTGTTGAACTCCATTCCGTTCCGCTGAGTCTGCGGAGCCAGTTTCAGAATACAATCAATCGGATGGACTTCAAGGACGTTGATGTGAGCCCGCATTCGTTCAAAGCCCGCGTCAGACTCACCATTGCCGTCCTTGTCGTAAAACATCCAACCCAGATCTGGATGATTCACCTGCACCAGTTTTTCACTGCGTTTGTCCCACAGGGCTAGACGCTCGATTTGCGTCGCGGGATCGGCGTCAGGCAGTGGCCCACCTCCATCCTGGGTGTGCAGGCGCATCAGCATTGGAAAAGCATTTTGATGATTGAGCGGCAGAGGCAAACCCGTCAATTCGATACCCGAAACGGTGCTGACGAATGAGCCAACGCCCAGTTCGTTGATGAGTGGCTGATAAGTGTCAATCCGATTGTGTTCGGTGCAGGGAACAAATTCGAGGTGCTCACAGACGTGGTTCAACACCCGACCCGTTTGACTGGACGTGTTGTCACCCGAAGGAGAACTGTGACTGTGGAAGTCGCTGCTGATCCAGCCCTTCGTGTCGACCGAGCGAATCAGCTTTCCTGCGAGTTCCGCTGTTTTGCCACCTGTCACCTTCAATGGGACAAACAGTGCATCATATTCGGGGCCATGACTGATCACGACATCATATTCACCCGGCAGCAAAGTTTGTTCGAAGGATCCTAAGGGGGCGTATCTCAAATTCTTCACGGCGAATGAGCCCGTCGCAGGGCCGAAATCGGGTTGGGGTGTTCCCGGTTTGGCTTTGAATTCCACTTTACAGGGAATGGGTTTGCCATCAGCATCCGTAATTCGAGCTTGGACTTTTCCCGACTGATAACCAGGGACGCGAAACTCCTGAAATGTGCTGTCTCGCCGTTCCTGGACATACCTCAAGTCTTTGGCGATTTCGACCCCTTGTGTTTGGACCGCGTAAGTATATTCGCCGAGAGGCAAGGCGGTGTGCAGCACGCCTTGGTGATCCGTCCTGGCACTGCCGTAGGCCACGCCTGCCTTTTGAAAGAAGACTTCGGCGTCGGCGATGCCGCCGTCTTCCCCGACAACTCGAATTTCGACTCGGGGCACAATATCGCCTCGCATGTCTGAGGCCA
Source organism: Planctomycetaceae bacterium (assembly GCA_028291565.1). Taxonomy (GTDB): domain Bacteria; phylum Planctomycetota; class Planctomycetia; order Planctomycetales; family Planctomycetaceae; genus JAKFVC01. The sequence continues at coordinate 13,164 of JAQGHT010000602.1, forward strand.
GGGCCTTGGCTTCCAGGAGGTCCCGTCCCACAAACAGCCACCGAGTAAATTGGTGCTTTTCCCCGGGCATCAGCGTCTTTTTGTGCTCGCCGAACATTTCATATTTAATCGTGGTCAGCCGAGCGTCGCTATTTATTTCCAACTTCAGACCTGACGCACCGACAGCATAAGCCTGCTTCCAATACCGATCGTGCGCCCAAAACAGCGTGCCTGCTCCGTTCGGAGTCTTGACCATCAGCTCCTTACCGGAATCGATTCGCAAATCATCCGCCAGGGAAACATCCATCGGTTGAGTTGTCGAATTGGTAAATTCCGTCGTGACGGTCAGATAGGGCTCGTCGTTTTCCAGTCGATAGCGGACGGTGATACCTGGCTTTCCATCGCGTGCAGGAGCCCGCACGACGACGGTGACATACCGGGCGGTCATTTCCGTTCCAGGCTGTAATTCAAGCAGTCTGTCATCGAGTCCCAGAACTTGCCATTCCCGATAGGCATATTGCTGTTGGCCGGGATAGTAGGCGCTCAACTGGTCACTCGGATCATCGCGAGTCGTCAAATCGATTAGCGCACCGGCGACGTTCTTGACCGTCATATTGGCATTGCGCGACTCCAATGGCTGCGCGATGACAGCCGTCAGGTACTTGTTTCGCAGTACCAAGTCCCCTGCAATGGCATCGACTTCTTTGCCTCTGGGGGCAAACTTGTCCCAATTCGCCTCTGTCAGCAGAACAACTTCGACTGGCGGAGTATCATCTTGAGTTTGAATCCAGACAACGCCACCCAACAGAACCAACGTCAGAACGGCAATCCAAATCTTTCGTTGAGTCATCAGAGGCACCCCTGTTGAAAACAGCTGAGTCGAAGGTCGTACGCGTGATTGAGAAGTGAGAATATCACGACCAACGGCGGCTGACCATTTCGCAGACCGTCAATTTTTGATGAACCTGCAGGAACC
>JAQGHT010000603.1 GCA_028291565.1 Planctomycetaceae bacterium
ATCACCAATCAAGATAAACCTGCGATGGGGAAATTGCTGGAGCAGATTGCGAATACTGCGCGCCTTGTTTTCCGGTCGGAAAACGAAGGGCGACAACAGGCGCGAGTTTCTCAGACTGAACGATCGCAGATGCAGGCTGCCCTCGGGGAACCCCTCTTTTGCGATGAATTCGGTCAGCGGATCATGCAATTGCCACGGGCTGGAAGAGACATAATGAAATTCGGCCCCTTGCGCTGCCCAATCCTGGTATTGCTTGGCAATCGTCGGAATGGGCTGAAAGTTACGCAGGAACGTATTGGTCAGGAGTTCTTTCCGATCACGAACATGGCTGTGCTTGATCGTATCATCGATATCCGAAATGATCGATAAACCAGTGGCAGGCAAGCACAGTGCCCGACCCTGAAAGATTCGACTATCCAGATGCGGCAATGTGACCTGAAAATCGACCCAGCCGTGTCCTCCGGCTGGATTCGAAAATGCAGTTTTCAGGTCGTCGTTCGAAATTCGGACCAAGCCTTTGGCGTGCCCATTGGCACCGGTTTTTTCTGTCAGAAACTGATGTCCGTTCAAATAGACTTGCAGCCTCATTCCGCGTTGATTGCCCACGAAAAAGGCTTGCGTCCGTTCTTGAAACAGCTCGTTGGATTTCAGTTTGGTCTTGTAGCGCAAATACCGGCGGAACAAGGCGAGTGTCGCACGTTGTACACCGCCGCGACATTGTGGATCGAAAACCCAACCGTGAATTGGCAAGGCCCATGTCCGACCATCGGTTTCCAGGTGGCCGCAGGTGCGGAACACGATGACAACCTTACTCGCGGCAGTGGATTTCCCCGGCAGAACCATGTACGACGTCTCAATGGTGTTCCCTGGGCGGTCGGAATTCGAACTCGTTCGACTTCGGATGTCGATTCGAACCAATTTGACTCCAGACAGCGCCTGATGCATACTCAAATTGGAATTTTACCACATGAGGAGAGGATTCTCACCTCTCGTGGGAAAGTGGCTCGTGCAGATCCTGATGAAAAGGAAGATGCCATGAAAGAAAACGTGGCTGGCCGTCCGATGGAAATTCTCCTGATTGAGGATTCCCTGACGGTCGGAACTCGGACAATGGGTGCCTTGCGAAGTGGATCGTTTCCCCACCGTTGCACTTGGCTGACTGACGGAGAACGGGCTCTGGAATTCCTGCACCAACGAGGTATTTACAGCTTGGCTCCGCGGCCCGACCTGGTACTGCTGGATCTGGGATTGCCAAAGATTGACGGAATGCAAGTGTTGACGGAAATGAAGGCATCGGAAACACTTAGGACGATTCCAGTAGTCATCATGACGGCCAGCACGGATCCGCAAGAAAGGCAGAAAGCGGAACAATTGGCCGTCGCCAGCTATCTCGAAAAACCGATCGACTTCGACGAATTTATTGCGTTGGTCCTCAGGTTGAAGCGGTTTTGGAAATCGGATGTCCTGTTGCCTGCGGGGACTTTGTAGACGAGTCTCTACGAGTGTGTGAATTTTCGAGGTAGGACAGGTTTTCAACCTGTCCGTGCTCTGGGGTCAGCTCTACGGCTGTAAAATGGACAGGTTGAAAACCTGTTCTACTAATTCCTTCGCATTCTCATCAGAGACAGATTGCCAGATCCAATGTCCAGCTTCGCCGATTCGACCAATTAGAATCGACTGTTTGACAGAGTCGCCTGGTTAACGCGAGTCTCAAAGTGACTCGCTGAACGAGTGTCTTAGACCACAAGAAACTGTCCTCATATGTCCGAATTTCAACTCGTCAATCCCTACGAACCGGCTGGCGATCAGCCCAAGGCCATCGAAAGCATTGTCCAAGGTTTCAAGGCCAAGAAGCGCGATCAAGTCCTGCTGGGAGTGACCGGTTCGGGCAAGACATTCACAATGGCGAACGTTATCCAGCAATTGCAGCGACCGACGCTGGTGTTGTCGCACAACAAGACTCTGGCCGCTCAGCTGTATGGCGAGTTCAAGGAATTCTTTCCGCATAACGCCGTCACGTACTTTGTCAGCTACTACGATTATTATCAGCCCGAGGCCTACATTCCTCAGCGGGATATCTATATCGAGAAGGACTCTTCGATCAACGAAGAAATCGACCGGCTGCGGCTGCTGGCAACCAGCGCCCTCGTCAGTCGTCGAGACGTGATCGTCGTCGCCAGCGTCAGCTGCATCTACGGCCTGGGGTCTCCCAAAGACTACCTGGAAATGATGGTTTCGCTGTCGGTCGGCAGCGAGATTGACCGCGACGAATTGCTGCGCAAGCTGATCGATATTCAATACGACCGCAATGATATCGTGCTGGAACGCAGCCGATTCCGAGTACGCGGCGACATCGTTGAGATCTGGCCGGCTTACGAAGAATTCGCCTATCGCATTGAACTGTGGGGGGACGAGGTCGAGCGGTTGGCAATCATCAATCCGATAACGGGTGATGAAGTCAAACGCGTCCAGGACATTTACATCTATCCCGCCAAGCACTTCGTGTTGCCGCAATCGCGAATCGACGCGGCACTCGACGAAATCCGCAAAGAGTTACAAGACCGGCTGGAATATTTTCGGAAGGAAGGCAAGCTGATTGAAGCGCAGCGTTTGAGTGCCCGCACACGGCATGATATCGAAATGATGCAAGAAGTCGGCTATTGCCCGGGGATCGAAAACTACAGCCGGCCCTTATCCGGCCGCAAACCTGGCGAACCGCCATTCACGTTGTACGATTTCTTTCCGGAAGATTTCTTGCTCTTCGTGGACGAATCCCATGTGACGATTCCTCAGATTCGCGGCATGCACGCGGGCGACAGATCACGGAAAACGACACTGGTGGAACATGGATTTCGCCTGCCGTGCGCCCTGGACAATCGGCCGCTCACGTTTGACGAATGGAGAAAGAAGGCCGTTTCGTGCCTGTTTGTATCGGCCACTCCGGCCGACTGGGAACTGGAACAGACCGGCGGCGCCGTCGTTGAACAAGTCATTCGCCCTACGGGCCTGATCGATCCCGAAATCGAAATTATGCCGGCCCGCGGCCAGATCCCGCACTTGATGGATCAGATTCGCAAACGCACGGCAGTCGGCGAACGGACCCTCGTCACGACGCTGACGAAACGTCTCGCCGAAGATCTGACAACCTATTTACAGGAAGCGGGGATCAGCTGCGCCTGGTTGCATTCCGAGCTGGATGCCATTGAGCGCGTGGAGATTCTGCGTCAACTACGTGAAAACAAATATGACGTCGTGGTCGGCGTGAATCTGTTGCGCGAAGGTTTGGACTTGCCTGAAGTCTCACTTGTGGCGATTTTGGATGCCGACAAAGAGGGCTTCCTGAGAAGTGAAACAAGCCTGATTCAGACGATCGGACGATCGGCGCGAAACGTCAATGCGCGGGTCTATCTGTATGCCGACCATGTGACTCCGAGTATGCAACGGGCGATTGACGAAACAGATCGCCGCCGCACATTGCAACGCGCGTATAATACTGAGCATGGAATCACGCCGGCCACGATTCAGAAGGCGATCCGTCGTGGCATCGAAGAAGAAATCCAGGCCCGTCGCACCGTTCAGGAAGCGGTCGGCAAGACTGATGAAAAGGATTTCACTACGCAGGAGTTCCTGAACGAACTCGAAGCGGAAATGTTGGCGGCTGCGCAGAATCTGGATTTCGAACGGGCAGCCAGCTTGCGAGACCGCATTCTGAAGCTCAAACAAGAAATGGGCAAAGAGCTGTCCAAGACCGAACAAGCCGCCCAGCATTCGAAACCGCAAATGCCCAAGAAACGTTCCAAGAAGGGCGGAGGCAAGCGGTTACCTAAACCGTTTAAGGGCGATGCGTGAATGGGCGGCAGAATACGGTATTACAGCACGCAACTCGTTCCCGCTGAGGAATTGGCTGGATGATCTGAGGGCAGGAACATGGGAAGGGAAAGGCAGAATCAGGTGTGGCAGAATGATGG
>JAQGHT010001085.1 GCA_028291565.1 Planctomycetaceae bacterium
GAATAGCTGAACCCCATGTCTCCAGGAGCGAAGAGTACTGCATCGCCCCGAGCCGCTGAGATTCCCGATCGAGCTCCTCGGCTTCCTGCAACATTTCGAGTCGTTCCGCGGGCGAAACATAATTCAGGTTTCCTCGCCAGATCGGTGTTGGGATGGCCACCATCAGCTGCAGCACAAACGCGATGATCGTGACGATCAGAATCCGTTTCGTCATGCTGCCCGGATCGGCGCTGAACATTCGCGAGCCGCCGCCGGTTGGTTCTCGATAATAATCACGATTCGAAATACCCATCACTCTGGTCCAGTCAGGAAAGAAAGTCTCGACCGGTGGTTTATGCCTGATCGCAGTGGAATTGTCCACGGACAATGTCTATTTCTATCGACACACATGTGATTCAGAGAGTCGCGGTCGCCGCAAATTTCAAGATTCGTCGATCGGCGATCTCAATGACTCGAGATCACCACCAATTCTTAAACCTGCGTTTTTCGCCCCCAACCAGTTCGCTCGCTGGTCAGATTTCGTTCGCCGTGTTGGGAACACTTCTTGCACTTACCCCGTCTATTCGTATACAGTCCCGCCGTTTCGACAGGGCCTGAGTCGTCTGCGCGGTTCGGAAATCAGGTCCGCAAGCGGGAATTCATTCTTCCTATACCGCGCGGTCAAGAATGAAACGTTTGATCGCGGAGATCAGTATTGAAAAAGACTCATTCGTAGCCGCGAACAATATAATTCTGCCGAGCTTCGAAAAGCAGCCTTGAAGCCACGAATGCCGATACCATAATTACGGTACAAGTTGAGAGTGGCAAATTCCGCGCCTGTACAACATTGAGAAAATTCGATCGATCCGCACGGCATCGATCACTTCATTTTAAAGGGATCTCATGATTGGTGATGCTTCCAGTCGGTTGTTTCACTTGATCAAGACGGGATTTCGCCCGAATTCCGCACGCTTGTCTCGCTGGCGCGGAATGGCCGGCGATATCGTCCGGATGTCTCAGGACTTTCGCTCCTTAGGCGAAAATGAACTCGTGCGCCGGGGTCTGGATATCCGGTGGCGTGCGAAAGCCGGTATTCCGCTCGTCAAAATCATGCCCGAAGCCTATGCCCTCGTGATCGAAGCCTCACGTCGGACTACGGGACTGATACACTATCCGGTCCAGGTAGTTGGGGCGATTGGGCTGTTTGAGGGGGGCATTGCGGAGATGCAGACTGGTGAAGGAAAAACGCTTACGGCGACTTTGCCCACCTTTCTGTTTGCACTGCAAGGGGCCGGATGCCATGTCGTCACAGTCAACGATTACCTGGCGGAACGCGACTGCGAAAAAATGGCCCCCATTTATCGCCTGTTGGGGCTGACAGTTGGTTGTATTCAGACGCCGATGACTCCGCCGCAGCGCAAAGAAGCCTATAAGCAAGACATTACTTATGCGACGGCGAAGGAATTGGGATTTGATTTCCTCCGCGATCGTCTGAAACGTGGCGGTGCCGAACGCAAAGGACAATTGAAGCTGGGCGATGCGGCGGCCGACGAAGTCGAAGGAATTGTCCAGCGGGGAACTCACTTTGCGCTGATTGACGAGGCTGATTCGATCCTGATTGACGAAGCCCGAACACCCTTAATTATTGCGCTGAATCAGCCTAACGATTCTGCCACGGTGAACCTTTATCGCTGGACTGACCGGGCGATTCAATCGCTGACTCTGGGGTCGGACTTTTTGTACGAACCCGATAAACGGCAAGCCTTTCTGACCGACGCCGGTTGTCGCAAAATCCTGTTGATGGGTAAGCCATCGCTGTTGGACAGCATCGACACCGAACGCATTTATAAGCAGATCGAGCAATCCTTGGTTGCGCGATACGGATTCCACAAGGATCGTGATTATGTGATTGCGGAAAACAAAGAAATCACGATTGTCGATGAATCGACAGGTCGTATGATGGAAGGTCGCCGTTGGCAAGACGGTCTGCACCAAGCCATTGAAGCCAAGGAAATGGTGCCCATCACGGCCTCCACCGGTCAGGCCGCGCGAATCACCGTCCAAAGTTATTTTCGCGAATACAAATATCTGGCGGGCATGACTGGGACGGCCTACCAGGTCCGCCGCGAACTCAATCGCGTCTACGGCTTGAAAGTGACTGTCATCCCAACTCACCGGGATTGCATCCGCAGGCCGATTCCGTCGCGGGTTTTCAAGACTTTGGACGCCAAAAACCGAGCTGTCGCGGAATCGATCCAGAAAGCGAGAGAGCAAGGACGTTCAGTCCTTGTCGGAACTCCGTCCGTGGAAAAATCCGAATTGCTGGGTGCCGTCCTGAAGGAATTGGGCATTCCGCACCACATTCTGAATGCGAAATATCATGCTCAGGAAGCGGAAATCGTGGCCCAGGCGGGGCAAGCTCAAAAAGTGACGATCGCCACCAATATGGCGGGCCGCGGTACGGACATTATCCTGGACGAGATCGTGAAAAAAAGCGGTGGATTGCACGTGATCGCGACAGAAATGCACAGTTCAAAACGCATCGACCGGCAGTTGATCGGACGCGCGGCACGACAGGGTGATCCAGGAACTTATCAGTTCTTTCTATCGCTGGAAGACGAACTGTTGCGCTGCCTTTCACCGCGCAGTCGGCAAAGGGCGATGCGAATGGCTATTGCGGATGCCAATGGCGAACTTTCAGGTCGGTGGTTGCGATACTTTCAACGGACGCAGCGCTTCCTGGAACGCATGCACGGCAAACAACGACGCGATGTGTTGAAACGCGAACAATATCGCACGGAATACTCGAATAAGATGGGAATGGATCCCTTCCTGGAAATGACGGATTGATCCAATGTCCAAACAGAAATTCGTTCTTGCTTTGGACTCGGGAACGACTTCATGCCGTGCGATTGTCTTCACGCATGAGGGCCGCATGGTCGCGGTGGCACAACAGGAGATTCAGCAGTTCTATCCGCACCCGGGAGAAGTCGAGCACGACCCGGAGGAAATCTGGGAGCGACAGTTGGCGGTCGCTCAAGAGGCGCTGCGGATTGCCGAAATCACCGCCGATCAAGTCGCTGCGATTGGGATCACGAATCAACGTGAAACAACAATTCTGTGGGAAAAATCGAGTGGCCGGCCGGTCGCGAAAGCCATCGTCTGGCAAAGCCGTGTCACGGCTCCACTCTGTGCCCAGTTGAAGAAAGACGGCCTCGAGCCACTCTTTCGTGAAAAGACCGGCCTGGTCGTCGACGCCTATTTTTCCGGGACCAAGATCAAGTATCTGCTGGATCAAAACCCCGGCCTGCGTTCGGCTGCGGAACGGGGCGAGATTCTGTTCGGGACTGTGGATACCTGGCTGCTGTGGAGATTATCGGGAGGCAAACTGCACATCACAGATGTCAGCAACGCCAGCCGAACATTGTTGTTCAATATCCAGACTCTCGAATGGGATTCGGAGTTGCTGCGACTGTTGAATGTCCCCCGAGCCATGCTGCCGGAAGTTCGCCCCAGCAGTGCGATCTATGGTGAGACTGCCGCCCACTTGTTCGGTTCACCAATACCCTTGTCGGGCGCAGCGGGCGATCAGCAGGCGGCGACGTTTGGCCAGGCCTGCTTTCAACCGGGGAGTGCGAAGAACACCTACGGAACCGGTTGTTTTCTGCTACTGAACACCGGTCCCTTTGCGATTCCATCGCGACATGGACTACTCACGACTGTCGGTTGGCAAATTGGCCGTGAGACGACCTATTGCCTGGAAGGCGCGGTCTTCATCGCCGGCGCGGCTGTTCAATGGCTGCGTGATGAACTGCAAATCATCAAGTCGTCGGATGAAATTGAAGAGCTCGCGGCCCAGGTTCCTGACAATGGGGGCGTATACTTTGTCCCCGCGCTCGTCGGATTGGGAGCCCCTTATTGGGATCCACATGCGCGGGGGGCCATCGTCGGACTGTCTCGCGGATCAAATCGGTCACATCTGGCACGTGCGGCTTTAGAGGCGATGGCCTTTCAAACGCGGGATATTCTGGACGCCATGCAGGATGATGCCGGCATTCGACTGAATACCTTGAAAGTCGATGGCGGGGCGACTGTCAACAATCTTTTGATGCAGTTTCAGGCCGATGTTCTGGGAACACCTGTCAGGCGTCCCGTCGTTCGAGAAACCACGGCGTTAGGTGCGGCTTATTTAGCGGGTCTGGCCGTTGGTTATTGGGAAAGCCAGGCCGACATCACGAAAAATTGGGCCTTGGATCGGGAATTCTCTCCGCTTATGCCCGGCCATTCACGTGACCATCTCTATCGAATCTGGAAGCGAGCGACAGAGCGTGCCCTGCATTGGGATGAATAAGCCAATTTCGATCTCGTTCACATGCTCCGCATGGGAACATTGTCGTGGTATAAGCCTCTGGCTTGTGCAGAATGGGACGTATAGGACTTATGGGACATATGGGACTTATAAATATCGGTCCCATTAGCCTCGTTTAATGGCCGTAGACGATTTTCTAATAATAGTGTCAAAGATGGACGATCGTAGCAAAGCTGGGCCGGCATTGAGTCGCGCCCGATTCGCCTGAAACACTGCTGATCAAGCCGCTCCACTCATCGCGGTCGAATCGATTCGCCATTCTCATTGCCGAGCGGTTTTCTCGATTTGGCCGACCCGACTCGGTGATTCGCTCTTGGTTGAATCGGTGGATGGAGACTTCGCCAGGACCTCCGTCGTCCGGACGCGACGTCCAATGAGCACTTCACATTCCGGTCTTTCCCTCTCATTTCGATCGCAATTCACACGGGCGACTTCCACCCACTCAAACGGGAGCGGTTTGTGTTTGGAATTTGTCACATCGACGCAAAAATACTCCAGTTGGGGGTCGATGGTCTGCGCATCGGTGGTCCAACGGCAATGTGTCAATTCCGAACCGTAGTGAAATGAAAACAGGTGATGCACCACACCAAAACTGTAGAGTTTGGTTCCTGGCGGCAAGAGTTCCTTGACCCGGACCACGTCCAGCGTGGCATCACGGCTGCGAGCCACTTGATTGGAGAGTATCGGCCCAACATAAATCAAACCGATCACTGCGGTGACTGCCGCGAAGCGCAACGGCTGCGCGAACCAGACGGCCCAGGACTGGAACCGTGATCGCGATGTGGCCAACGTATTTGACCATTGCTCCAACACACAACCACATAACAGTGCGAAGCAGGGAAATAGTGGCATGTAGTACCGCGTTCGAGCCTCAGGGGGAATCCAGACCGTCGGAAAGGAAATCAGAATACATCCGGCCAGAAACAACACCGGGCGACTCGACTGATTCAGCGCTTGACGGAAATCACGGTGCGAATAAGCGATCAGTAATGGCGACCAGGGAAATAAGCAGCCCAGCCAGATCTCCAATGGAAACTGAAACAAGTGCGATGCGAATGTCAGAATCTGTCGGTTCTGAAATCGCTTGGCGACCTCGGAGAGATAGACATATGAAACGCGTTCCTGTCCCAGTGCCAGTGCGAACGGAATCTGCCAGGCTCCCACCATGACAAGATACAGCGCAATACCTGTCAGATGTGACCAGCTGCAGGCAAATCGCCATTGACGAGTCACCAGCAAGAAAAAGCCGACGCCGCCCGCGAAATAAACCGGAGCCTGCGGTCCCTTAGCCAGCGTGGCCAGTGCCGCGAAGAAATAAGCCAACGTCCAGATGCGGACTGGGCTCCAACCTCGCATATAGCCAATGTGCCAAACCAACAATGCGGCACTCAGAAGAAAGGTAAACAGGGCTTCCGTTTCCCCGAGCCGTCCCAGCTGCAGCACTTGTGCGAAGGTGGCATACATTGCGGCAGAGGCAAACGCTCCGGTTCTTGACATCCAGCAGCGTCCGTGGGCATAGATCAACAGCACGGTAAACAGAGTGGCCAGCACGCAAGGGAACCGAATCGCGACCGCATCGACCTCACCGCGCAGAATTCCGATGGACGCAATGGTCCAGTATTGCAGAGGCGGACGACTCAACCGTGGCAGCCCTTGAACACGCGGTACCAGCCAGTCGCCACTTTGAATCATTTCCCAGGCAATGCGGCCGCGCCGCGATTCTTCGCCCCGAATCGAGAGATCGGTCAGGCGGGTGAAATAGAGTATGAGCGACAGGGCAACTAATAGCCCCGCTTCCAGTTCAAATCGTCGTCGCCTGGGAGTCGAGCCAGACGGGGATGGTGCCTGGTGATGGTCGGCCATTTTCATTCGCGGCATCCTTGCCTGGTTCCAGCACTTGGAGCGATATCGTCACAATCAGCGGGACAAACACGAGTCTCAGTTGGAAAAG
>JAQGHT010000632.1 GCA_028291565.1 Planctomycetaceae bacterium
GGCTCGACGTGAAAAGGGTTCCGACAGAGATTTCATAAACCAACTCAGGCTTACGAACCACACCTCAGCGATGTTCAATCCAATGCCAAGCCTTTGTACGACCCAAGAAGCGGAACCGCGTTGTGGTTTGCCATCGCTTTACGAGTCGTTGTCTGTTCACTCATTGTGAGCAGTGGACATCATTTTCCCAAGTCACTGATTGACGCGCTCGCGGGACTTCGGGCTCGGCAGGACCAAATTAATGACGTTGAACGGGTCAGAGCCACTAAGAGCACACAACAGCACCTTCATTTCTAATTCGCGTGCGCCCAGAGGCTCGGGTTGGGAATACCCGAGTCTAGTCATTTCGCCCTCGCCGTTGGCTCGGGGTTAAACGTACTGGACGGCATTTGCAATGAATTATGGCAGGTGGGTGGACGCCACTTCTACGAGGCGGATTTTTGGGAAAATCTCGCCATTCGGTGTGTCACACCACATCAAAAATCCGCAATGATTTTATGCAACTCAGATGAGAATGCAGGGAAATCTGTCCAATACCCAGGCGAATGAATGGATCGAACACGAATTTGACTTGGTTCGAGTCCGCTTACTGTGCCAATCACGGATCAATTGACACTTTGGAAATTTGGTCCGCGGAAACGCATCTCATTAAAATGCCAAAGCCGGACTGGAATTTCGGGGGCCGGTTGCCGAAGGACGAAAGCAGGCAAGTGCATCAATTGGGAATCTTTTGTGATGCGGGTTCAAATTGAACTTTGTATCCAATTGGATACAAAATGGGACACGTTTCGCTGATTTCTCCCGCTGGCTCCCTCGTGGCGCTGGTGCACGGTTTTCGCATCGTTACTCAGATTGGAATTCCTGGCAGAAAGACCTGAAAAAGGAAGTAGTGCAGAGGCCGTGGACCCACTGGGACAAGCCCAGTGGCGAAGGTTTCTCGAAGAGTCTTTTGTCAACTGGAGGTCACTTGGGAGACTCGGGAGACTCGGCAACTTGGCCTGCGACTGAGAGTTACGGAAAGGGCCTGATTTACAGGTGTTTCAGCGTTTCCTTCTTCCGCAATGTTGAACTGCTTCCTCGTAACGAGAGACCGCGGAATCGACTTCAAAACTTCGCTGTTTCTTACATGTTTTTAAGCGAAATTGAGTTGGCGGAATCCACTTGTCGAAATAGACTTAAGAAGAGGTATTTATACTGTTCGCGGCCATGAATGAGTCTTCTTCAATGCAGATTCCCGCGATCAAACGTCACATTCTGAACCGTGCGTCGTATAAACCGCCCAGCGGAAAGGAACAACTCATGAAAAAGCTTGCAATTCTCCTGGTTGTGATTGGCTGTGGATTGTCTATCGCTCCTGCCGCAGATGCCGGCGTGTTTATCGGATTCGGAGCCCCGGCATACGGTCCGTATTATCCTCCGCCTCCAGCCTATTATGCTCCGCCACCGTTAGTCGTGGCGCCGCCCGTGCTTGCCCCCCGACCTGTGTTCGTCGGGCCACCAGTCTATTACGGTCGGCCGTACGGCTATTATGGCCCGCATTGGCATCATGGACGGTGGTAACAGGTATCGTGCACGCTGGTAGTACAGGAGCCCTGCCACTCGGCAGGGCTTTTTTCGTTCGGGTATGACATTTCTCAGTGACTTCGAACTGAAGTGGCTAGACTGCCGATATCCCATCAGAGATTGTTTACGTTTCCTGAATCTGCTATTCTGAATAGATTCACAGGATTCCGTAGTCCTGACCGCTGGCGCGCTTGCCCTTGAGTCAGAATTGCCCCTGCGATCGATTTTCCCACCGACATGATCTCTCGCGCACCGTTGGAGTCCCACGTATGCTTCGGCTGACTGCGATTTTGCTCGCGCTTTGTGGAGTCTTCGCCAGCGCGGGGCCATTATTCGCGGACGATGCACCCGATTTTGCGACCGGTGGAATCCCTTTCCTCAAACAACATTGCATTGAATGCCACAGCGGTAAAGAACCCAAAGCCGAATTGGCGCTCGATGTGTTCCCGGATTCGCTTTCGTTGGTGAAGCAGCGAAAAGTGTGGGACAATGTGCTGCGAATGATCGTGTCTGGGGAAATGCCCCCGAAAGCAAAGCCGCGGCCATCAGTAGCCGAATCCGAAAAATTCACAGCACATGTGAAATCTGTTTTTGATTATGCGGACCGGAATGCCAAGCCCAACCCCGGTCGTGTGACCATGCGGCGGCTGAATCGTCAGGAATATGCCAATACGGTCCGCGATCTGCTTGGCGTCGACTTTAATCCGACAGAAGATTTTCCTGCCGATGATGTGGGACATGGATTCGACAACATTGGCGATGTACTCAGCCTGTCACCGCTGCTGATGGAACGGTATCTCGACGCGGCAGAGACGATTGCCAATCGAGTCATTCTGGTGAATCCGCCACGCCCGGCCAGTCGTTATCTGTCGGGGCGTTTTTTGCAGCCCAACAATGCACAGACTTCGCAGGGACGATTTCGCCAGCTCAATCCAACTTCCCCCGAGCCAGTTCACTCAGGTCCATTCACTGCCGGTGGCGATTATCTGAAGTTCTCTGCCGATGCGGACTTGATGTTGCGAGCGAATTTGTATGCCGAGACGAAAAGTCCTTCGCCGGTGAAAGTCGCGCTGTTTCTGTCAGGGACCGGCGTAACGGATGCTTCGAGTGACGCCGAAGTTGAACAACTGTTGGGGGCAGGGCTGATGTCGCTGAAACCCCTGAAGATTCTGAAGATCTTTGAAATCACCGCCCGAGAAGCCAAACAAACTCAACAGATCGAGTTCCCCTTTAACAAACTGGGAAACATCCAGCGGGCTGGAATTGCCCTGGTCAAACCCCCGGCAGGTGAAGAACCAGCCAATCTGTTTATCGAACATATCTGGTCTGAGGGCCCACTTGAGACTCGGCCGGCGTCGCACCTGAAAATCCTCGCCTGTGCGCCGGGCCAATCGCCTGCTCAGCAAACAGTCGAAGTCTTGACGCGATTGTTACGTCGGGCCTATCGTCGTCCGGCGACTGCGGAAGAACTCGCGCGGCTCGTGAAGCTCGTTGAGACCGCACAAGCATCTGGCGAGAAGTGGGAGGCCGGCATTCAACAGGCCATTCAAGCCACGTTGTGCTCACCGAAATTCCTGTTTCGCGTTGAACTGGACGACCGGCCGCAAAGTCCGGATACACAGCCCCTCGACGAATTCCAGCTCGCTTCCCGCCTGTCCTATTTTCTGTGGAGTACGCTGCCGGACGATGAGCTATTAGACCTGGCAGGAAAAAAGGAACTGACGCAGAATCTGCCGGCTCAAGTCCGTCGAATGCTGCTCGATCCGAAATCGACTGCGCTCGTTGACAATTTTGCCCTGCAGTGGCTGCAGATCAAACGCTTGAAGTCGACTTCGCCTGATACGGGCCTGTTTCCGCAGTTTAATGATTCATTGCGCGCCGCCATGTTGCAGGAGAGTGTGCTCTTTTTCAAATCGGTGAGGACTGAGGATCGCAGCATCCTCGATCTAGTTGATGCCGACTACACGTTTCTGAATGAGCCACTGGCACGGCTGTATGGAATTGATGATACGAACGGCAATATCAAGGGACAAAAAGTAGAACGCCCCGGCGGGCAGCCCATTCGGGGTGAAGAGTTCAAACGCGTCTCATTGCAGGGAAAATTGCGAGGGGGATTGTTGACCCAGGCCAGCGTGTTGACGGTCACTTCCAATCCAACTCGAACGTCGCCAGTCAAACGTGGCCGGTGGGTTCTGGAGCAGATATTAGGCGCTCCGCCGCCACCACCGCCCCCCAATGTTCCCGAGTTGGTGGACAATAAAGAAGCCGCCGCTGGCAGTTCGCTCCGCGAACGCATGGAGCTGCATCGCAAGAACCCCAGTTGTGCAAATTGTCACGCCAAAATGGATCCCATTGGTTTCGCACTGGAAAATTATAACGGCATTGGCGAATTCCGACTTAAGGACGGCACTTTCGATATCGACCCGTCCGGCGAGTTCGCCGACGGAACGCGTGTGAAGGGTCCGGAAGACTTAAAGACGTTGATTCGCAGTAAACAGGAATTATTTGCCCGCTGTCTTGCAGAAAAGATGTTGATTTACGCCTTGGGGCGC
Organism: Planctomycetaceae bacterium; assembly: GCA_028291565.1. Classification (GTDB taxonomy): domain Bacteria; phylum Planctomycetota; class Planctomycetia; order Planctomycetales; family Planctomycetaceae; genus JAKFVC01. The sequence continues at coordinate 4,116 of JAQGHT010000632.1, forward strand.
GGCCTGGAGTATTACGACCGGCCGACGATCGACAAGATCGTGACGGCACTTGCCGCCGGTGACAATAAGTTCTCAGTACTGATTACCCAAATTGTGCAGAGTGAACCGTTCCGGTCGCGACGTGGCAGTCACGAATCGTCCGAATCGAAACCTTAATCACGGTCTCAGCGGGCGCCGCTCCTGCTTTCAGCGAGAAAACACTTCGTCAGCCAGACCAACTCTAACCAGGGGGCAGGGCCCATGATTCCTTCGAAACAGCTTTCACGCCGGACCGTTTTACGCAGCATGGGTGTCGCCGTATCGCTTCCCTGGCTCGAAGCCATGGGGCCTGTTTCCGCATGGTCGCAAGAACCAGTTCCCGGCCAAGAAACCAAAGGCAAAGCGGCGCCAAACCGCATGGCGTTCATCTATGTGCCCAACGGCAAGAATATGGACGACTGGACTCCCAAAACCGAAGGCGCCAACTACGAGTTGCCTGCCATTCTGCAACCCCTGGCCTCCGTTAAGGACAAAATGCTGGTATTGACCGGGCTGACTGCGGATAAAGCTTGGCCGCATGGGGACGGCGGTGGGGATCATGCTCGCGCCTTGGCGTCGTTCCTGACAGGCGCTCAAGCGCGGAAAACAGATGGAACTGATATCCGAGTCGGAGTTTCCGTTGATCAAATCGCGGCCTCGCGGATCGGCGAAAAAACGCGTCTGGCGTCGCTCGAGATTGGCTGCGAACAGGGGGCCATGGCTGGCAATTGCGATTCGGGCTACAGCTGCGTCTATTCTTCGACGATGTCGTGGCGTTCGGCCACTCAGCCGCTGCCCAAAGAAGTGAATCCGAAGCTGGTTTTCGAGCGGCTCTTTGCGTCTGCCCCTGACGCCAGTCGCGCCAAACGCGACGCTCGTCGCAAGAGCATCCTCGATTTCGTCAGCGAAGATTCAAAAGATTTAACCGGCCGCCTGGGCCGGAGTGACGTGCGCAAACTTGACGAGTATTTCTCGGCCATCCGCGATATTGAGTTGCGGATCGCACGAGCCGAAAAGCTGCCCCCGATTAAAGCACCGAACTATGCGGCTCCCACCGGGATTCCTGCGGCGTATGAAGAACATATCCGACTGATGTGCGATCTCGTCGTGTTGGCCTTCCAGGCAGACGTGACCCGCGTCGTCAGTTTTGTGTTGGCGAACGAGGGCAGCAATAAACCGTATCCATTCATCGAGGTCCCTGAGGGCCACCATGACCTGTCACATCACGGTGGCGATGCGGCGAAGAAGGCTAAGATTCGCCAGATCAACCTGTTCCATACCAAGCAACTGGCCTATCTGCTCGAAAAGCTAAAATCAACTCCCGAGGGAGACGGCACATTGCTGGATTATGCGATGGTGGCCTACGGCAGTGGCAACTCTGACGGAAACGCCCACAACCACGACAACTTGCCGATTCTGGTCGCCGGCGGCGGGTGTGGAACGTTGAAGACGGGCCGGCACATCCGCTACACGAACGAAACCCCGTTGAACAATCTCTGGGTCTCGATGCTCAATCGAATGGACGTAGACCTCAATCAAATCGGCGACAGCACCGGCGGTCTGCTGCATCTGTCATAACGACGACGGGTAGGATCTGGTTCCGTTGGAACGGCGATGTTCGTTCAAATTGGAATCGTGAAACCCTGCCTTCACGATCCAGTGACATCAGCGTCTCGAGACCTTCCTGATCCAAGCTGATATTCGTGGACGGGGATTCCGCAGAAGTCGGCCAGGTCTTTCACTTTTGTCCGTACTGGCGAACCCATAATGTGATAGCGATACACAACGCCAGACGCATCTCTCGCCAGTAAATGAAAGTCGACATTGGAATCGCTCCCGTGTTTGCCGCGGCCATTGATCCATTGGAAATTCGTGATTTCCAAGAAACCGAATGTCCGTTTTTGACGTGGAAGTGTCACAGTCTGTTCGTGGCGATCAAGAACCAGATAATTCCCAGCCTGCTCGTGGCGTAGGAGCAACCAATAAATCAGAGCGAACGCACTTCCACCACTGATCGGCGCTAAACAGGCAAAAGCAATGTTGATCGGGAATGGACCGAAGAACCAAGCCAGAAGTGTCATTGCAGGAATAAACACTGCCGCGAATCGCGGAATAAACCATTTCGGCCACCGAACGTCCACGAGCCACTCGATCCTGTTTTCAGTTTGACTCACACGACAATCGCCGCCACTGTAACTCATGAACCCCGGCAAGTTCGGCGCGTTCACCCAGTTGGGCAGCGGGCATTCCGACGGACGAAACGTGATCCAGCCTTGCGATTCAGCGAGTGAACTCATAATTTCGCATTTTTCCGCCACGCAATAAGTCGGATCACGTCGAACGTTTAGGGGTCAGTATTCATCCCATTCACTACGGGCACTTTCACGAATTCACATTCTCCGGAGCCGTCACGCAGTTTACAATGCTTCGATTCCTCTTTTCGCCGCAGAGAAACCACAGCCATGTTTCGAACTCATCGTCTGCGGTTATTGCAAGTTCAGTCGCTCATTGCGGTGCTGATCTGCTTCGCCTGCCCCGCATGGGCGGGTTTTCAAGCTACCAAACTACTGTCAGCCGAGACCGACGTTTTTATTACAATCAACTTGCGCGAGCTCCTTTACGATTACCGCGATATTGAATTCGTGCAGCGTTATCTTGATCAATGGCGTCTGGCCGTCAAAGGCGACGAGAGCCAACTTTTGGAACACTACGAACTCCAGGAGATTCATAAGTACGAAGGCATCTCCCGGAAGGAGTTTCTTGAACGGGCCGGGATGATCAAGACCGCTTGCGACGCGTTCGAAATTGACCCGTTCGAGGACGTCGACTTGATTACAGTCGGTTACACCGCAGGTGATCCGGGTTTACCGGCCATCGTCGTCGAAGGACGATTCAAGCTGCAAAACACCGTTCAGCTCGAGCAATTCTTTCATCAGCATCTCTTTCCCGTGAATCAGGGCGACGGTCCCGCACTGGGTCTGCTGGATCACAACACTCTTGTTTTCGCCGGCAGCAAGAAGACGCTGGAAGCCATCCGGGCGCGGGCCGGAGCAATGAAAAGCGATATGCCTTCCGGCGTTCGAACGCTGCTTGAAAGCGGGCGGAAAAGTCATCTCTCGGTGGTGGTCAACAATCTTGATACGAACGTTCAACGCCTGATGAAGTTCGCAGGAGAGCAACTGGCCGGCTCGCTTGGGACCGACCACGCGATCAGCAAACTCATCCTTGGGAAAGGGACCGCCTGGATCAAGCAGAGTGCGACCGAATACGCTGCCGCCAGTTTCAGTGTCTCCGTCCAAGACGCTGAATCGCAGCTGGAATTTGGAATGGACGCAAAGAACATCCAACAGGCCGAGTCGCTGCGCACGCTGATCGACATCGGCAGTTTCTGGGGCGTGCAAGCTCTCACTGCGATCGACCATGACCTCGCCCGCCCGGCAGCTGGCATTCTGGGCCGAAAGCGAGTCACTTTGAAAGACACGACGCTATTTGTCCAGATTGACCTGCCAGATGGCTTTGTCTCCCAAGCGAAGCATCACCCGTCGTTCGATTTCTTTCCCGACCTACAAAAAGTCAACGCGAATCCCAATCCCTTTCCCGGCAAGCCCGAGTTACAGAGTCTGGCCTCGCAGGTGACAAGTATTCCGCTGTGGAAACCAGAGGTCTCCAGCGCCGAAATCGTCGAGGTGCGCGGCGAGCCCTACAAGACGGGGCCGGGTACTGACCCGTTTCGGCATCGGCTCGACATGTTCCTGCCGAAGAACAAGAAGAATTTTCCCATGGTCGTGCTGGTTCACGGCGGAGGCTGGGACACGGGCGACAATCGCTGCGCCGGGCTCTATTCATCGGTCGGCCAATTTCTGGCGAGCCAGGGGATCGGCGTCGTGCTGCCGAATTATCGGTTGTCTCCAAACGTGAAGCATCCCGAGCACATCAAGGACGTGGCCTGCGCGGTCGCCTGGACCCGGTCGCAAGCTGGCAAATACGGTGGCGATGTTCAGAGGCTTTATCTCCTGGGGCATTCGGCCGGGGGGCACCTCGTCGCTCTTCTCGCGGCCGATGAGTCCTATCTGAAGGCCGAAGGGATGTCCAGCGCCGATATCAAGGGGGTCATCGCGTTCAGCGGCGTCTATCGAATTTCAGAAGGGGTGATGTATGGATCTCTAGCAGGCTCGGGGCCACAAGCGCTTCGCATCGAACAAATGTTGCCCCTCCGTGGTGAGTACAAGCCTTTCTGGAACTGGCACCCTCCCGGTGTGCACGTAGCTCCTGACATTTTCGGACCGGCATTCGGCGAATCAAGCAAGCAACGGGCCGATGCGTCGCCGATCACTCACGTTCGTCGCGATATGCCACCCTTCCTGATCCTCTCGCCGGAGTACGAGATGCCAACGCTTGGACCGCTGGCCGACGAGTTCCACGCCGCCCTGCGCGACAAGGGCTGCGACGCCCGCCTGTTGCGAGTGCCCAAACGCAACCACAACTCGCTCATGTTTTCCGCGATTACAACGCAAGACCCGGCGGCGCGGGCGATCCTGGAGTTTGTGCTGAAGTGAATTGGTCGTGAATGTCAGGCCCGCCGATACCATTCAGAAACGAGAATCGATCCAAACGAATCCAGAAGACGCTGGATCTGACTGCAACAGCCACAAAGCAAGTCGCTTTCTGCTTTAACACTTCACGGGCAGTCAGAAGATCTTTTGTCCCGGAACTTTCAAGGCGGTGTGGCGAATGGTGGCGTAAAGGGGTTAGTATGGACCGCTTCGCCCACACAAACTGGATGTCGATTGGAAGAAAGTGACCTCAATGAGCTGTCCAAACCGGCGATCAATCTGGCTGAGACGGATTGTTCGCCCCGTTTCCGCATTTGCCCTCATGTTTCTGTTGTTTGCCGAAAACGGAACAGGACAAGAGCGGAACGTTGACGTGAAGGCCGAGTTTGCCGCAGTCGTTCAGCCGCTCCTCAAGACCTATTGCTTGGATTGCCACTCGGCAAAGGCCAAAAAAGGGAGTCTGGATCTGGAGCGGTTCACGTCACTCGAAATGGTTCGCAAGGATTTGAAGCCGTGGCAGCAACTGATCGAGCAACTTGAAGCGGACGAAATGCCGCCGAAGGACAAACCGCAGCCGACCGCCGAAGAGCGAAAGCGGCTCATGGTCTGGTCACGCGGACTTCTGGATTCCGAGGCCCGGGCTCGAGCCGGTGATCCGGGACATGTTCCACTGCGGCGACTGAGCAACACCGAGTACGACTGCACCATTCGTGACTTGACCGGAGTCGATCTCCGGCCAACTCGCGAGTTCCCCGCTGATGGGGCCGCTGGCGAAGGATTTACCAATGCCGCCGAGTCCCTGGGCGATATCTCGCCCACATTGCTCAACAAGTATTTCCTTGCGGCCGGAGACATTGCCGACCATGCGGTCTTACTGCCCGATGGCCTCAGATTTTCGCCGACGAAGACTCGACGCGACTGGACCGATGAAAGCACCAGCCGACTCCGAGCGTTTTATGCCGAAATTGTTGAGGGTGACGGACGTTTACAGGTTCAGCGATACCTTGAAGCCTCGATCCGCCATCGCGACGCGATCGCGAGTGGTATGGTCACTCCCGAAGTCATCGCGGCAAAAGAGAAATTGAACCCGAAGTACTTTGGGATTCTCTGGCATGCTCTCCAGGACAAAACTCCTTCGTACCCGCTGGACGCGATTCGTAATCGCTGGCGGTTGGCTGCTGTCAGTGACGCTCCGGCACTGGCAGGAGAGATCGCGCGATGGCAGGCCGCGTTGTGGAAGACGACCCGCGTCGGCAGCTATGTCCGTCAGGATGACAGCGGCAAATATGTGCTGAATTCAGCTCGGCAGGCTGAGGTAGATCCGTCTGCGGTCGAATTTATCCCGCTCCGGGTGACCGTCAAACCAGCTCCAGGGCAAACGGAAGTCGTGTTGTCCCTGGCATCTCGTGATCTGGTGCCGGCTGGTCGCGGAAACGTAGTCTGGCAGCGTCCGCGTTTCGAGGCTGCGGGCAAACCAGCGCTCCTGCTGCGGAACTACACGGAATTCGGGCCGGCCTTCGAAGTGGATTACCCGTCTGTGTTTGTTGGCAGCGCGAAGTATCTAACCGCCTCGATTGAAACTGCGAGCCACCCCAGTCTGGAGTTGGACGTTTTGGCGAAGCAGCACGGTCTCGACGCCGCCTTTCTGAAACGCTGGGTTGAGGTGCTGGCCATCGAACCGCTTAAGAGCGGCGACGCCCCGAAGACAGTTCCGGCGGTGGAACTGTCGCTGTTGGAAGAACCGTCGCCAGGCAACGAGAAGAAGTCGATCAAAGGCTGGCGGAAAAAGGGGGCTGACCTGCCCGTGCTGGTCACGAATTCTTCGGACAAGGCGGAGCAGATTCCGGGTCGCGTCTCACCGCATGCAGTTGCGGTCCACCCGCTACCGCAAGAATTTGTTGCGGTCACATGGAAGAGCCCCCTGGCAGCGAACGTCCGTGTGACAGTTCGAGTGACACATGCACATCCCGACTGCGGGAATGGCGTCGCCTGGTGGCTCGAACACCGTCGTGCCGGGCGGGCAACCGTTCTCGGTCAGGGAACTGTCGATCTCGGGAAAGTGGCAATGCCACCCGCTAAGACAGTGAAAGTTGAGAAGAACGACGTGATCGTATTGGCGGTCGACGCGCGAGACGGCAACCACTCCTGCGACCTGACCGAGATCGACTTTATCGTCACCACCGACGACACGCCGGAACGAGTTTGGAATCTGGCTGCCGATGTGGAGAGCAATATCCTCGATCGAAACCCGCACGCGGATCAGCACGGCAACGCGGACACCTGGAGCTTCGTCAGTGGCGCATCGAAAGCCACAAACGAAGGGACTGCCGTGGACAAGTTGATTCCCGCGGATTCGGTTCTCGGCGAGTGGCGACACGCGGCGGTCGATCCCGCACGGCAGGCTGATACAGCCAAGCTGGCCGCACAGTTTGAGGCCCTGCTGACCGCTCCGCGATCCGAGAAAGCAACTGAATCTGACCGCAACCTCTATGACAGACTCCTAACGATCGACGGCCCACTACTCAAAGGACTGGACGTCGCTAAGCTCGCAAAACCGCACTCGATAGCCACGAAGTACGGTCTACCGAAAGATCGGTTCGGCCCACAACCGGGAGGCAAACCGGTGGACGAAGCGAGTTTTGTTGCCGCCGCGAACTCGACCACCGAAATTCGGCTGCCGGCCGCGCTATTCGCTGGCCGCGAGTTTGTTGTCGACGGTCGTCTGGACGACGTGGCTGGAGACCGCGTTGTTCAATTCCGGGTGTTGACTGGCTCGGCGGGGACAGACCCCGACTGGGGCTCTGGATCGGTACTGGCAGCGCCGGTACAGGCTGGCTTCAAGCGATTGATCCAGGGAAACGCTGACTTCCGCAGTCTCTTTCCGATGTACCTGTGTTACCCACAAGTCATCCCCAACGATGAAGTCGTATCCCTGAAAATGTTCCACCGTGAAGACGAGCCGCTCGCCCGGCTGTTCCTGAATCAAGAGCAGCAACGACGCCTCGACGATCTGTGGCGTGAGCACGAATTCATCAGCCGTCAAGCTGTCGCCGAGAATAACTATTTGCCCTTGTTCATCGGCTTCGTCACGCAAGACCAGCCGAAGTCGCTGCTCGACTTCTTCTATGGTCAGCGACCGGCTTTCCAGAAACGGGCCGACGAATTGCTTAAGGTCGAAGAAGACTTGATCCCACGGCAACTTGATGCCCTGCTGGAGTTCGCAGGACGAGCGTACCGAAGGAAGTTAAGCGATCAGGAACGGACCGATCTGCTGGCTTTGTACAAGACCGTTCGCGGGAAAGAGCGAGGGCACGACGATGCGTTCCGGCACGTCCTGGCTCGCGTCCTGATGTCTCCCGCGTTCCTGTTCCGCATCGAGCATGCTCCCGCCGGAAACGCGCCTCAACCCATTAACGATTGGGAACTCGCCACGCGTCTGAGTTACTTCCTGTGGTCGAGCTCCCCTGACAACGAATTGCGCTACTATGCCGCTGCACGCCGCCGGCTCCGTGATCCACAGGTGCTTGCAAGTCAGGTCCAGCGGATGCTCAAGGATGAACGACTGAGGGCGCTGGCCATCGAATTCGGTACGCAGTGGATTCACGTCCGGGGCTTCGATGAATTCAAGGAGAAGAACGAGACGTTGTTCCCGACGTTCAACGCCAACTTTCGGAAGGCGGCCTACGAGGAATCGATTCTGTTCTTCCAGGACCTGTTCCAAAGCGACCGTTCCGTGACCCAGATCCTGGACGCCGACTACGCGTTCCTCAACGAGTCGCTGGCGAAGCACTATGGCATTCCCGGTGTAAATGGGCCGCAGTTGCGGCGCGTCGAGGGTGTACGGAAATTTGGACGTGGCGGTGTGTTGGGACTGGCGAGTGTTCAGGCCAGGCAGGCCGGAGCGTCGCGGTCGAGCCCAGTGCTGCGAGGCAACTGGGTCGTGGAGACACTGCTCGGCGAAAAACTTCCCCGCCCGCCGGCAGACGTCCCGCGACTGCCCGAGGAAGAAGGCAATGGCGGGCTGACAGTCCGGCAACAGGTCGAACGGCACGCAAAGTCACCAGCATGTGCCACCTGCCATGTCCGCATTGATCCATTCGGGTTCGCTCTGGAGAAGTACGATCCCATTGGCCGGCTGCGCGATAAAGATCTTGGCGGGCTGGAAGTGGATGCGAAGGCGAAGCTCCGCGACGGCACCGAGTTCGAGGGAATCGACGGGCTACGGACATACCTGTTGACGAAGAAGAAAGAAGTGGTCGTCCGTTTGTTCTGCCGGCGTCTGCTTGGATATGCGCTTGGGCGAGCAGTGACACTCTCGGACACAGCCTTGTTGGATGAGATGGTGACTGAACTCAACCACAACGAGGGCCGCGTATCGGCCGCCGTGCAGACGATTGTTCGCAGCCCGCAGTTTAAGATGATCCGCGGCATTGATTATTCGGAATGACGCCCAACTTGTTTGGAGAAATATGATGACAAATCGACTGACTCAACCTGTTTCGCGGCGAACATTCCTCCACGGTGTCGGCGTCAGCATGGCTCTGCCGTGGCTGGAGTCGATCCCTGTGTGGGGCGACGACAAGCCGAAGCTCAATTCGTCGGAACCGCCGGTTCGATTCGCGTGCCTGTTTTCTGGTAACGGGTTCCACAGCAGGGAATGGTGGGCCAAAGGCAACGGCAAGGGTATGGAGCTCGGGAAGGTGCTGGAATCGCTGCACCCGTTCCGTGAGAAGCTATTGTTCCTGAGCGGCCTGTACAATCAAGAGGCACTGATCGGCGGCATCCACAGTTGCCAGACTGGCAACATTCTCACCGGCGCCCACCTGGCTCCTGGTGGCGAGATCCAGTCCGGAATCAGTTGCGATCAAGTCGTCGCCGAGTCCATGAAGTCCCAGACCAAAGTTCCGAGTCTGGTGCTGGGATGCGAGCCTTCAATCGCAGCCATCCACAAGAATTACTCGATGATTTACAGCTCGCACATCTCGTGGAATTCGGCCAGCACGCCGACCCCGCTCGAGCTGTACCCGGCGCTTGCCTTCGACCGCCTGTTCCGCGACCAGACGGGAAAGACCGACAAGAGCGTGCTGGACGCTGTCATTGAGGATACACGGGGGTTGCGGAACACGGTCAGCAAATCCGACCTGCAGCGACTCGACGAATACCTGTCGTCGGTCCGCGAATTGGAAGTGCGAATCGATCAGGCAGGGAAAGCCGGCCGACTGCAAGGCTGGCGCCCGACGCTGGAAAAACCCGACATACCGCGTCCGGTTGACGGTATCCCACAGGACATCGATCAGCATATGCGTCTGATGTGTGACATCCTGGTGCTGGCCTTCCGGACGGACACGACACGCGTCTGCACGTTGAAACTCAACAACGATCATTCGTCATTGCGATTTCCAAATTTGACTTCGGAAAAGTCGCCAACCCAGGGCATCGACTACATGATCCATCATCTGCTCTCGCATACCGACGGTGCCGACTGGCTGAAGGTGAATCAATTCTTCGCCCAGCAACTGGCCTATATCGCCGGAAAACTGGACGCAGTGCAGGAAGGAGAGCGGACTCTGCTTGACAACAGCATGATCCTGTACATGTCGAGCATGATGACCGGCAATCACAACAACGATCAGTTGCCCGTCGTAATGGTCGGCGGGGGTGGCGGACAAATTAAAACCGGTCGAGTTCTCGACTATCGGAACAAGCCGAACCGCAAGATGTGCAGCCTGTACCTGTCCCTGATGGACAAGACGGGAGTTCGCCTCGACAAGTTCGGCGACTCGACGGAGCGACTGTCCGAGATCTGATCGTCGAAGTCACTCCTTTTGATTGACTGGAGCCCGTTAATGCGCACTCAAATTCGAATTCCAGCGACAGGCGAATTCGGGCTTACGATCCCAGGATTGAAGTATTATTCGATTTGCGTCGCCACATTGGCATTCATGTTGCCTGCGACGGTCTTTGCATGCATCTGGGATTACGACACGTTGAAACAGGAGCAAAGCCGATTTCCCAAGGTTTTGGAACTCATCACAGGCAAGTTCCTGCGACATTCGAAAGAATTCTACGAATGGCGAATCCAGGACCGTTTGACGCGATTGAAGCGGGAGCCCAGCAATCTCGCGTGGCACGACGACCTGGCTGTTGCGTACGAGAAAACGGGGCAACACGCGAAGGCGATTGAGACAATGCTGGAGAAGGAAAAGCTCAAACCCGGCGAATACGAAACTTATGCCAATCTGGGCACATTCCACATTCTGGCGGGCGATTTCGAGTTGGGATTGCCATTGATCGACAAGGCGCTGGCAATCAATCCCAACGCTCATTTTGGTCGCGAGAAATATCAGAAATGGCTCGTCGAATATGCATTATCAAGGCGAATTGGTAACCAATTGAATTTCCCGCTTCGAACCAGCGTGAAATACAACCAGTTAAATCCAGCGAAGCGCATCGACTTCCTGGTATTTCTGGAACAAAAGCAGGGAACGAAGCCATTTTCCACGAAC
>JAQGHT010000641.1 GCA_028291565.1 Planctomycetaceae bacterium
GAAGATGTCAGAAACGCAGCTTTCTTCCTGGCGGACGCGCAGCGTAGGCTTTATCTTCCAATTCTACCATCTCCTGCCAGTACTATCGGCTTACGAGAACGTCGAGTTGCCGTTGCTGCTTTTGCCCCTGACGAAAGCTCAACGGCGCGAGCAAGTGACGACGGCCCTGGAATTGGTCGGCCTGAGCGATCGGATGAAGCACCGTCCCGGGCAGCTTTCTGGCGGACAGCAACAACGCGTGGGCATCGCCCGAGCGATTGTGACGGACCCCATGCTGATCGTCGCAGACGAACCGACGGGCGATCTGGATTCCAAATCGGCTGGTGAAATCCTGACCTTATTGGAAGAAGTTCGAAAGATCTTAAATAAGACAATCATCATGGTCACGCACGATCCGCGAGCTGCGGAACGTGCGGATCGGGTGTTGCACCTCGATAAGGGGCAGCTGATCGATGAAACAATGAAAGCGGCAATGGCGTAACCAGAGCCGTTGGAGAAAAGTTGTGCAAAGGCCGTGGACCCACCCACCGGGGCCAGCCCGGTGGCTTGAGTATCGATCTGAGGCATTGGCGTCATTATGAAATTTCTGAGTTTGATTGTGAAGAACATCGGCCGCAATCTCGTCAGATCCATTCTGACGGCATTGGGAACGATGATGCTGGTCTTCGTCGTCACATTGGTCTGGTCGATCCTGGACTTCTTGAATCTGGCGACCACCGCGAAGAATACGGGAATTAAGGTGATTGTGACCGACAAATGGCAGATCCCCAGCCAGATGCCATTCACGTACGCCGCTTCTCTTGCTTCTGGTGCCGCGCGCAAAGAGGGCGACATCAAGCCCCTCGATTCAATGACCTGGCAGTTTTATGGAGGCCACGTCACTAAGGACAAAGTTCAACGCAGTTTCAACACGTTGATCTTCGCATTCGCCCTGGAACCGAAGAAGCTCAACACCATGATGGATGAGCTGGATAATCTGCCGCCGGGACAGGCTGCAGAGCTGGCGGACGCGATTCAGAAGCTCGAGGCCAACGACCAGGGCATTATCCTGGGTCCAGCTCGCATGAAAACGCTCAACAAGAAGATTGGCGACACGTTCACAATCTACAGCACGAACTATCCGGATATCAATCTGGAAGTCACGGTGGTCGGAACATTTCCACCAGGGCGATACAACCAGAGTAGTGCCATACATCGGGACTATCTGAATCGTTCGATGGATGTCTACAAGCGCGAGAAGAATAAAGAGCATCCGATGGCCCGGCGGACGCTCAATCTGGTCTGGCTCAAAGTCAACGACAATGCTGACGCCACCAAAATCGATCAGCAGATTGAATCATCACCGGAATATTCGAGCCCCGAAGTGAAATGCGAGACGGCATCCGCGGGTGTTTCCACATTTCTGGATGCTTATCGTGATTTAATCTGGGGCATGCGCTGGTTGCTGGCACCATCGATTCTGGTCACGTTGGCCCTGGTCATTTCCAATGCCATCAGTATCAGTGTTCGCGAACGTCGAACCGAACTGGCTGTGCTGAAGGTACTGGGCTTTCGGCCCAATCAGATTATGGTGCTGGTCTTGGGGGAAGCACTGCTGATTGGCGTCCTGTCCGGCACGCTCAGCAGTTGGTTGACATATGGGCTGGTGAATATTGTGGTCGGCGGAATCCCGTTTCCCATCGCATTTTTCTCGGCATTTTTAATTTCGGCGAATGCATTGTGGTGGGGGCCCGTACTCGGCGGGGCCACGGCCTTGCTCGGTAGTTTCGTTCCCGCCTGGACGGCTCGAAACGTCCTCGTTTCTGAAGTTTTTTCTCGTGTGACTTGATTGCCCTGTGGATCGCCATGACTTCCTCGACTGGTCTGATTTTCGCTTTGGCTTGGCGAGACTTCGCGAAGCTGCCCACGCCCATCTGGGGCGCGCTGGCGGGATCGTTCCTGATGCTGGTACTGCTATACAGCGTCGGACAGGTACCGCTCAGCTATAACATCCGTAATTTGACAGTTCGCTGGAAAACGACGGTCATGACAGGTTTGGCCTTCACTCTCGTGCTCGGCCTGCTGACCGTGATGCTGGCGTTCGTCGCGGGCATGAAGCGGATGACGGAACAAAGCGGACACCCGGACAACGTGATGGTGATGTCCGATGGCGCGACCGACGAGAGCTTCAGCTCTCTGGGTTTCTCTGACATTGGTGACATCGAGACTCAGCCGGGCGTTGAAAAACTCGGCGATCGCTGGTTGTGCAGCAAAGAGACTTATCTAGTCGCGAATCAGCCCGTCGATCACCCCCAACCTGGACGCCCCGATCGGAGGTTTATCCAGATCCGCGGAGTCGATGACCCAGAGATTTCGGCGATCGTCCATCGGGTCGAGCTGTTTCCGGAAAGTAAGTGGTTTTCCGGAGCCGGCGTCCAGGCCGTGGCAGGCGAAGGGACACCCGGCATCGAAGTTGTCGTCGGCGAAGCCGTTGCCCGAGAACTCGGAAATGATCGTTTACCGGAAGTCCGTGCGAAAGCCAAGAATCCAAAACGATTGGATGTCGGCGATACCTTTCAAATGGCAGAACGGACGTTTGTCGTATCGGGCGTGATGAAATCTTCGGGTTCGACGTTTGACTCAGAAGTCTGGGGTAAGCGAAGCGTCCTGGGAAAGAAGTTTGGTAAGGAGACTTACACGACGCTGCTGCTGAAGGCGAAAAGTCCAAAAGATGCAAATGCGCTGGCAGAACTCTTAAAGAACTACACCAAGGCGGCCTTGAATGCTCAATTGGAGACCAAGTACTTCGACAGTCTGAACGCGACGAACATTCAATTCACGATTGCCATCTTGTTCGTTACGGTGTTCATCGCCATTGGTGGCGTGTTTGGGGTGATGAATACGATGTATGCCGCCATCAGCCAACGGATCAAGGATATTGGCGTGCTGCGCCTGGTTGGCTTTAGCCGGTTGCACATTCTGATTTCCTTTCTGCTGGAATCGCTGGTCATTGCGATGGCAGGTGGCGCAGTCGGCTGTGCGGTCGGGTCGCTGGTCGATGGATTTACGGCATCGAGCGTCTTGAGCGCCGGCGCCGGTGGCGGCTTCAAAACAGTGTCGCTCAGGCTTACGGTTGACGCCTTTACGCTTGCGAGCTGTTTTCTGCTGACGGTGGTAATGGGTTTCATCGGCGGTTTCCTGCCAGCTTTCTCGGCCGTGCGGTTGAAACCTTTAGATGCGCTCCGGTAAGAAACGGCGAAGCACTCACCGCTTTGGGACTTTATTGGGACGATTTCGTTGACAGCGGTGGTTTGCCCCCGCGTCCGGGATTTGGTAGTGTGACGCATCAAAGAGGGATTCTGCGAAAATCACTCGAATTGACCAAGTGGCGACCATATATCCGTAGATTTTGGTGAGGAGTTAGCGCTCATGGCGATGGGTTCCGGCGAGAACATTACGAGCATCCTGGTTGAAGACCGCAAATTTCCGCCCACCGCGGAATTCACCGCTCAAGCCAATATCAAGACTGAAGCTCAATACCAGGAAATGTGGCTGCGCGCGAAAGACGATCCGGCAGGCTTTTGGGGCGAATTGGCCGCCGCCAACTTGAGCTGGTTCAAACCGTACGACAAGGTGTTCGAGGGCGAGATGCCCAATACGAAGTGGTTCACCGGCGGCAAATTGAATGCCTCGTACAACTGCCTTGACCGGCACCTCGATTCCTGGCGCAAGAACAAGGCCGCCATCATCTGGGAAGGCGAGCCCGGTGATACTCGCGTACTGACGTACGTGGATCTGCATCGTGAAGTCTGCAAATTCGCCAATGTGCTGAAGCAACTGGGGGTTGAGACTGGCGACCGGGTCACAATCTACATGCCACTGGTTCCCGAACTGGCTATCGCCATGCTGGCCTGCGCTCGCATCGGGGCAACGCACTCGATTATTTTCGGCGGTTTCAGTGCCGAAGCCGTCGCGGATCGCAATAACGACGCGAAAGCGAAAGTTGTCGTCACAGCAGACGGCGGATGGCGTCGCGGCAAGGAAGTACCCCTGAAGAAGGCGGTCGATGACAGCCTTGCCAAGTCTCCAACCGTCGAAAAAGTCGTGGTCCTGAAGCGGACAGGCTGGCCCGTTTCGATGGTTCCGGACCGGGATTACTGGTGGCACGACCTGATGCAGGATGCTTCGGGTGACTGCGATGCGGTCGAGGTCGACTCGGAACACCCGTTATTCATTCTTTATACCTCAGGCAGCACAGGCAAGCCGAAGGGCGTGATGCACACGACGGCCGGCTATTTGCTGGGCACGATGATGACTTCGCAATGGGTGTTCGATCTGAAAGAGACCGACACTTATTGGTGTACCGCCGACATCGGCTGGATCACGGGACACAGCTATGTCACATACGGTCCGCTGTTGAATGGCGCGACCGTAATGATGTACGAAGGAGCTCCGAACTGGCCGGATGAAGGCCGGTTCTGGGAGTTGATCGAGAAATATCGGGTGTCGATCTTCTACACGGCCCCCACCGCCATTCGTGCGTTCATGAAATGGGGCGATCAATGGCCCAACAAGTTTGATTTGTCGTCATTGCGGCTTTTGGGATCCGTCGGCGAACCCATTAATCCCGAAGCCTGGATGTGGTATCATCGCGTGATCGGCCTGGAGCGTTGTCCGATCGTAGATACCTGGTGGCAAACCGAAACCGGCGCGATCATGATGAGCCCTCTGCCCGGTATCACAGCCACCAAACCTGGCAGTTGTACGCGACCGTTACCTGGTGTCGTTCCTGATATCGTCAGCAAGGATGGGACGAGTCTGCCAGATAATGCGGGCGGTCTTCTGGTGATGAAGCAATCCTGGCCCTCGATGTTGCGAACATTGTACGGTGATCATGACCGGTTCTTGAAAACCTATTTCGGCGAGATCGGCGGCCGGTATTTCGCAGGTGACGGCGCTCGTCGGGATTCTGATGGTTTCTATTGGATCATGGGACGCGTGGATGACGTGTTGAACGTCGCCGGGCATCGCCTAAGCACTATGGAAGTCGAGAGCGCGCTCGTCTCACATCCCGCTGTCGCCGAGGCCGCCGTCGTGGGTTTCCCGCACGAAATCAAGGGTGAAGGGATTGCCTGTTTCGTTTCGTTAAGAGTCGGCGACGGCAACGATTCCTTGAAGCAGGAGTTGACCGCACACGTTCGCAAGCAAATTGGTGCATTGGCAACCCCGGACGTGATCAAGTTCACAGCCGCATTGCCGAAAACGCGCAGCGGAAAGATCATGCGCCGACTGCTACGCGACATCGCCGCGGGGCGTGAACAGGCCGGTGACACCAGTACACTCGAAGATTATAGCGTGCTGGCCAAACTTCGCGAGACGGATGAATAAGTCAAGTAAAATATCGCCACGCTCCCGGTCGAGAAAAGTGTTTTTTCGACCGGGAGTCTGGAAATCGCGTTCATGAAAATCGGCTCGTCACGCGGAGTGATGACAGCGACATCGCCGTCATCACTCCGCGTGACGAGCCGATCGTTTGCCGCGCCTGATTTTCCAATTCAATGCGTCGATCGCACGCACAGAAAGGACGCCATGAAGTTCAATCCGAATGGTTTGTTGTGGATGTTTTTGGCTGTTTGTCTACTGACGACAAATACAAACCTCTCCAATGGTGAGCAGGCGGCCCCGGGAAAAGAAAAACTGTTCGTCGCTTCTGCGCTCACCAAGGCGGGCGAATTCACGTCCGGTATTGAAGGCCCGCAGTGTGACAAGCAGGGCAACATTTATGCAGTGAATTTTGCCAAGCAACAGACCATTGGCAAGGTCACGCCCGATGGCAAGGGGGAAGTATTCTTAACCCTGCCCGGCAAGAGCACTGGAAACGGAATCGTATTTGATGCGGCAGGGCGGATGTACATCGCCGATTATGTTGGGCACAACATACTTCGAGTAGACATGGCATCGAAGAAGATTGAAGTTTTCGCGCATCAGGCCGAAATGAATCAGCCCAATGATGTGGCGATCGCTCCGAATGAGACCTTATATGCCAGCGATCCCGCCTGGGATAAGGGTACCGGCCAGATCTGGTTGATTTCAAAGGAGGGAAAAGTCACCCGTGTTGCAGCAGACCTCGGAACGACCAATGGAATCGAAGTCAGCCCTGATGGCAAGACGTTGTATGTGAATGAAAGCGTGCAACGAAATGTCTGGAAATTTGACATTCAAGCCGATGGGACGCTGAAGAACAAGAAGTTGCTCAAGCAATTTCCCGATCACGGTTTTGACGGCATGCGTTGTGATGTCGACGGCAACCTCTACATCACACGGCATGGCAAAGGAACTGTCGCAGTCGTTTCGCCAGCAGGGGAACTGCTGCGTGAGATCGACGTGCTGGGAAAGATGCCCAGCAACCTTTGTTTCGGTGGCCCCGACGGCCGCACAGTTTATGTCACAGAAGTTGAACACACACGCCTGGTCCAGTTTCGCGTCGAGAAACCAGGACTGGCCTGGCAACGCTGGCAGACCAAGAAATAGGCCGGACAATTCACCACAACGCACACGCTCGCAGCGCAGGGTTTCGCTGCATGGAAATCAGCAGCGCGCAACAACGTGTTTCCAACTGGGTGATTCCAGATGCAGACACATTTCCTGATCAAACTGCTTGCGATCGACTTCTGACAGCACTGTGATTCGTCCGCCGTATTGGCGATCGATTAACCAGCGGTCTCGGCGGCGTTCAATCATACGAATTGAGTTCAGCGGCAAGAAAAAGGCGCCAGGATTGTCCATCAGCATTTCGGGCAATAATTCGCTTTCATGATCATGCACAATCTGGGGCCGCTGTTCAGCGACTTTGACTTCCAGGACCTCGCGACCTCGAAAAAACAGCAAAAACAGATGCAGCGGCCACGAAAATAACGCCAGAATCCGCCAGAATAACGGAGGACTGACCGGCCGCTCTTCATACCGCATGACATGCTCAACACGATGCGGGATAAAGAACAACCCACGGGTTGTCGCATAGAGCATCCCATTACTCGGCAATGTCTTGCGCGGAATCCGGACCGATCCCAGGCGCGCCGTGATATCACCAATCTCGGAACGCAGTTGATCCAACGGCGGGTCGGGCTGATCAATGTCGATTCCTGCCGAGCATTCCGGACAATGGCCGTTATGCGGACGCACCCAGTTCAAACAATGGGAACAGAGGAAATAAGAGGACATAACGTGGCGGGGGTTCTTCTTTCAGGAACGTGTGCGGGCCAGTCGAAAAGCGAGAGCGGCTTCACATAGGGTGTAACGGTTGAAACGGCAAATTTCCCGAGGTTACCTATAAAACGACCGGCAAATGCAAGGTGAGCGCGGTATAAAACAGCGGAACGCCAATCATTCGAGTCGTCGATAGTATAGACCAATTGCTGACCAAGGAAAATCGCGGGTTTCTTTTTGTATTCACTCCTATTACGCTAAACAGGAAGCGGGGCCATCGCCATTGTCGGCACTTTCATTCGCCTCCTTTCAGAACCGATCCTGTCTAGACTACTCCATGAGAAACCAGAATGTCTCTGAATAAGAAGCAGAAGAAACAAGTCGAAGTGGAAAAAAAGAAAATCGCCCAATTGCAACTCCAGCTTAACGGAGCCAAACAACAACTGGACGATCCCCAAGAAGTGAAACGACTCCAAGCCGAAATTGCCGCCTGCCAGGCGCGGATGCAGAAGGCTCACAC
>JAQGHT010000642.1 GCA_028291565.1 Planctomycetaceae bacterium
ACAACGCATTGCGGCGCCACAGCTGCGCTTGCAGCCATCAGCTTCGGAATGGCGACGATGGGTTGCGGAGCCACAGCGGGAAATCAGCATTCACTGGGACGTTCACTTGTCGGAATCATCTCCTGATGGGCTTGGCCACCGGACGACGCTGCCGCACTGAGCGAATGGCGACTTGAAAGAACAATTCTGACTGATTTGAAGACCTCCGAGAAGATGGGATGGATAGGCGGACTTCCACATATGACTTGCTCTATTTGATTAGACACTGCTGATTTTGTATCTAGTTCCATTGCAGACATGTCGCTCGAAGGTAGACTTTTACCAAGACAGATTTTAGTCTTCTGATTTGAACTTCCGAGATTGCAACAATTCGGTTCTTGAATACTTCACGGGCAGTTGTGTATCGGAGCCCCAGGAAAATTCGGACGGTCTGCATTGACGTCCCTGAAGCTTCTCTGCATTGAACTCTGATGTTGATCGAAGGCAGAAGGTGAATGAATATGTCCCTTACTTCGAGTTCAACGGCGAGTTCACGTCACAATTCGATCGTCGACGCAATCGAAGAATCTCCAGGTAATGCGGGATTCACAAGCAGTCTGAAAGAACGCTATCACCTCGCGTGTGAGCTAGCGACCCAGGGCAGGTTATTGAATGCTCGAACACTCTTTGAAGAGCTCTATGAACAGGCTCAGTTACCGCAACTACGGGCTTGCATCGACAACGATTTGGGAACTCTCGCCGCATTGAATGGTGATCTTCCTACCGCGATTGGCAGATTCAAATCCGCTTTGTTGACTGACCCGGAGTGCATTACCGCTCAGGCGAATCTTGCGAAACTTCAATTGCACGTGGGGACCGGCAGTCGTGAACGACCCGCCCAGACAATCGTGAGGGCCATAGGACTGCGTAAAACCCGAGTGGCCATTGTGAGCATGTTGTTCAACTGGCCCTCGACTGGTGGCGGCACAATTCATACCGCTGAGGCCGGCAAGTTTCTGGGCCTGGCCGGTTATGAAGTGCGGCATTTCTACAGCCGGTTTTACGAGTGGGGCATCGGCCGGATGGATCAGGAACCACTCGCTCCCTCTGTCGTCATCGATTTTGACGAAACGAGTTGGAACGCGACCGAGATCGGGCGGCGCTTCCGGCAGGCGGTCGATCACTTTGCCCCGGATTTCGTGATCGTGACAGATAGCTGGAATTTCAAGCCATTACTGGCCGAAGCAATGCAGGGCTATCGGTACTTCTTGAGATTGGCGGCACAAGAATGTCTGTGCCCCTTGAATAATGTTCGTTTGTTGGTGGATGATCAGGGACAATTCTCAGCCTGTCCGAAACATCAATTTGCGACGCCGGATTCATGTCGGAAATGCGTTCGAGAAAGAGGATTGCAATCTGGGGGTCTGCACCAGGCGGAGCGTGCCCTGTCCGGATATGGCAGTGCGGAATATGACCAGAGGCTGCGTGAAGCGTTCGAGAATGCGGAAGGGGTTCTCGCGGTGAATCCATTGATCGCCGCGGCGATCAGTCCCTATTCGAAACGCGTCTGCATCGTTCCGAGTGGCTTCGACTCCAGACGATTTCCCTGGACGAAAGGTGAACTCTGGGACGGTGAGCGAACGGCGCAGCGAACAACCTTACTGTTTGCCGGTTTGATCGAAGAATTCATGAAGGGGTTTCACGTCTTGCGGGCGGCTTGCCAACAACTTTGGCACAAGCGTCAGGATTTTGAACTCGTAGTCACCGGTCAAGCGCCGGAACGGCCGGATGAATTCTGCCGCTACATCGGATGGCAAACCCAGGAGCAACTGCCTGTTCAGATTCGGGCCGCGGATATCCTTGTGTTTCCGACCATAGCGGAAGAAGCCCTGGGACGTAGCGCCGTTGAGGCGATGGGCGCGGGCCGACCGGTCATTGCCAGTCGCATTGGCGGACTGCAGTTTACTGTCACGGATGGTTCGACGGGATTGCTGTTTGAGCCCGGGAATATTGAAGACCTGATACTGAAAATCGAAACCCTGCTGGATGATCCCGAGACGCGGCAGCGAATGGGGCAAGCGGGACGGGCTCGATTTGAATCGCAATTCACATGGGATGCGATCATCAGCCAGCATTACTCCGCCTTACTCGGGCCGCCAAACCGCGAATACACGGACGAGGAATTGCAAAACTTGCGTATCGCGCCCGGCGAAAGTGTTGTACTTGGCTGTACACTGGCCATTCAGAATCGCCCGGCACATGTGTTGGAACGGACTCTTCAGACGTATGCTTATCAATCAGTTCAACCCGCTGATCGCGTGTTGTTGGACTACGGGAGTGAAGCTTCATACTACGCAGCCTATCGAGGAGCTTGCGACCGCTATGGTTGGAGATTGATTTCTGTCAAACCTGACAATCCGACATACAATCGGAGTGCTGCCAACAATCTGGCAATCAGTTTTTTGGATCCATGTGTCAACCTCGTCTTCAAAGGCGATGTCGATGTTTTGCTGGGACCGGATGTTCTGAAATCCGCCGCGCATTCGGGTCAAGACCGGCTGTGTATCTTCTCGTGCCTGACAACAACTGCAGCCACTACGTACCCTACAGACTTCTTGAGGCCGGAGCAGTTTCAGCAGTTGTGTGTCGACACTCCGCCTCTCATCCCGATGGACGGTGAAGGCGTTGTTGCCTTTCCGCGACGCTGGTTCGAACAAATCGGAGGATTCGATCTGAATTTTGAAACGTGGGGCTTCGAAGATTCGGATTTGAGACTTCGGGCAAGTTGGTCGATTGGGTTTGAGCAACTTGCAGAGAGGACCATTATCCATCAGTGGCACCCGAGATCTGAAACGGAGCCTGCAATTCAGCGAGGCTGGGAATATTACCAATCCACGAAACCGCTTCGTCAGGTTGTCCGAAACGCAGGACAACTCAGTCCGCGCAACACGATCGTCATCATTCCTGATCGACGAAACAATATTCGAACGACCGATCCCAATCACTCGACTTTCGTGCCTCAAAAGGTCCAAGTCGCAATTGCGACTCGATCCCTTTACGAGGAACTCTATCAGATTTCCGGAGAATTTCTCAACTTCGATTCCACGAACGATGACTGTCCATTTGAATTCAGTCGGTATCGTATTGTCGGTACAAGTGCGCGGAATTACTTTCAGCAGTTGCTGTCCCTGGACGCGGATTGGGTCGTTAATATCGACGAGGATGCTTTCCTGATCGACCAATCGGCTCTGCTTGAACTGATTCAATTCATGAACGCAGGTGGCTATGCCGCGTGCGGGATGCCGGACGGCGGAGTCATTCCGATCCGTCGACATCATCCGATTGCCTGCAACGCTTTCTTCAACATCTTCGACCTGCGACGAATTCGACGCATTTGGAGTGATTGGAAGTGTGCCACCCAATCCACATGCTCTCCGGAATTCGAGCGACTGGTTCCTCCATTCGCAAAACGATGCCGATTGGCTTTTGATGACTTTGAACCGTATTACGGACTTTTCTTTTCGATACTCGCCGCCAACGAGAAAATACTTTACCTCGACGCCAATCAATGGGATGACGGCATTTCTACTTTTCTGAAAACGCCCACTGGTAAGTCTTTCTTGTTGCACGCATGGTATGCCCGTGAATGGGGCACTGACAGCTCGACCTTTGAGCGGTATCGCAGATTGATCGATTTTGCAAGGCAATGTCAACTTCGGAATTTGAAAGTACACGCCTGCGACTCGGTCGCAACAGCAGGAAATGGTTGAGGACTTGAGATGATGATTGAAAAACGCGGAAGACGACATTAGATCAGTAATGACAGCGGCCTGCTACCAATATTTCGGTCTACCGATTCACTACCTATCACATTGAATCTCTTTCGACTGGAATGGATCCGCGAAACCCAAAATCGATCATGTGACACATTACCGGGAGCTTGCCTTATGTCACTGCAGCGCGTGGCAGTCGTCTTTGATAATCAGATCCGGCCGGACACAACGGGCGTCTACTGCTTCCGGGCTTTGTCGCAGTTCACGCGGGTAGTACATGTCCTTCCCAAAGATTTGATGAACGTCAAACCTGGTGAATTCGATCTCTTTCTGAATATTGACGATGGACTTCAATATACCTTGCCACCCGATCTACATCCGTGTGCCTGGTGGGTGATCGACACTCATCTTTCTCCTGAGTGGGCCGAAGAGAAAGGGATGGCGTTTGATTGGCTGTTCGCGGCTCAACATGACGGCGCCGAGCGACTATGTCGAAGTGGAATCCTGACACGCTGGTTGCCTCTAGCTTGCGATCCGAAGATTCATAGGCCGCACGTCGTGCCCAAAAAATGGGATGTTGGATTCGTTGGTCATAACGCGCCAGGTCCTCGCGACGAACTGCTCTCGTTGATTCAGCGAAGCGTTCCGAATCACTTCATTGGCCAAGCCTATTTCGAGGAACTGGCAAAGATCTATTCCGCCTGTCGGATCGGTTTCAACCGCAGTATCATCAATGATGTCAATATGCGGGTGTTTGAAACGCTGGGTTGTGGGGCCATGCTGGTCACAAACGATCTACGAGATAACGGTCAAGAAGAAATACTTCAGTCCGACCGACACGTCGTGACTTACGGCGAAGATAGTGAGCTGCTCGATAAGCTTCGATTCTATTTAACGCACGACAAAGAGCGCGAGAAAATTGCGCAAGCGGGCCACATGGAAGTAATTGCCCGGCACACATATCTTCATCGAATGCAGGCTCTGCTGGGCACCATAGAACACGATCTGGCAAAAACGACAGTTGGTGGTTCGTCGATCCCGCCTGTCTTAGAACAACCTGTTCCTTTTTCGTTCGACGAAAATCAGGAAGGAATGAGTCTTGATGGGACGGAATCGTCAAAACGACCGGAGAAAGAGAACTTTTACTTTGAGTTTTCACGTTCCGACGTCCTGGAACTTGTGCCCTTCCAAGCTCGACGTGTCTTAGACATAGGATGCGGAGGGGGAAGACTCGGGGCGCAGATTCGTGAACGACAAGACGCCGCAGTTATTGGAATCGAGTTAAATCCCAAAGCTGCGGCACTGGCACGCGGCCGACTGAACCAAGTATTTGAGGCCGATGTGGAACAGCCTCTTTTCGAGTTCCCTCCGGGCAGCTTTGACTGCATTATTTGCGACGATGTCCTCGAATATTTGCGCGACCCCGCTGGCGTATTAAGCAAGATTCGAAAGTGGTTATCGCCAGACGCCTGTTTGATCATCAGCATTCCCAACGTGCGGCACCACACTGTCATCGCGAGTCTATTGGCTGGGAACTGGACCTATGGGTCCGCGGGGTTGCTCGATGCAGATCATGTCCGATTCTTTACGCGGCGAGAGATTGAAAAACTGCTTTATCGGCAGGGTTTCCGCCTGAGTCAAATTCTTTCCAAACCCAGCGCGGACTATGCAGAATGGAAACGGACCAGCCAACCTGGAGAAATTCGCTTTGGGGCGTTTCAGATCTCGGGTCTGGCACAGGCGGAAGCGGAAGACTTTTTCGCATATCAATACCTCATCGTGGCAAGGCCCGATTTGAAAACATGGATCCCAGGCAACAAGCCCGACTCTTTGTCATCGAAGTGTGCCCGCAATCCCGGCTTGACCTCAATCGTCCTGGTGACGTTCAATCAGATCAAGTTCACACTTGAGTGCATCGATAGCATTCGACTTCGAACTGACGAACCGTACGAACTCATTTGCGTTGACAATGGCTCAACCGATGGGACTGCGCCGTATTTGCAATCTCTCGAAAATGTCGAAGTCATCGTGAATCCGGTAAATCAAGGTTTTCCACGAGCCGCGAACCAGGGCATCCAGTCCGCGCGAGGCGAACAGATACTGCTGCTCAATAACGACACCTTGGTGACAACAGGCTGGTTGCGGAGGATGTTGAACGCGCTGCACAGTTCATCCCGGATCGGAATCGTCGGCCCGTGTTCCAACAATGTCAGCGGACCGCAACAAGTCGTCACCACATACCAGGACATCAACTCGCTGGACGGATTCGCCTGGGATTGGGGGCAGCGCAATTCGGGGCAAATCACCGAGCTCGATCGGCTTGTTGGATTCTGCCTGCTCTTCAAACGAGAAGTCCTCGAACGAATCGGCTTGCTTGACGAACGATTCGGCATGGGATGTTACGAGGACGATGACTTTTGCCGGCGCGCTTTGGATGCAGGTTTTCAGTGTGTTGTGGCGGTAGACGCTTTCGTACATCACTACGGAAGCCGGACATTTGCAGGTAGTGGTATGGATCTGGGGCAAATCCTGCGGGAGAATCGGCGGAAATTCGAGGAAAAGTGGGGTTCCACGAGTCAACCGGCGACAGCTGTTGTGAAACACATTGAAGCAGAGGCCTCAATCGACAGGAGTGAGGCAATTCCAGAAACAGATCGCTCTTTCGTGACGGTTCCCCATCGGGCAGGAACACTTCGTGTTAAAAGAGCGAGCAGTGGAGGGCTGCTACTGACGGACGCGCCAGTCCGTCTTTCATTGTGCATGATCGTCAGAGACAATGAATCGACCATCCGGCCTTGCCTCGAAAGCATTCGGCCCTGGGTCGATGAGATGGTCATCGTTGATACGGGCTCTCTGGACACAACGCCTGAAATCTGCCGCGAATACGGAGCGCGGGTCTTCGAATTTCCCTGGATCGATGATTTTTCTGCGGCACGCAACGCCTCGTTGAAACACGCGCAAGGCGAGTGGATATTTTGGATGGATTCTGATGACACGATCTCCGCGAAATGTGGTCGCGAATTGCGTGAATTGGCCAACACCCGCCATCCGGAAAATGTGTTGGGGTATGTGATGCAGGTCCACTGTCCTCGAATGTCGGAAAATGGCCATGCAGACATTACCGTCGTGGATCACATCAAACTGTTTCCGAACCGCCCAGAATTGCGATTTGAGCATCGAATTCACGAACAGATACTCCCGGCCATTCGGCGACTTGGCGGGGAGGTCCAATTTACAGAGATTCATGTTGTGCATTCCGGCTCGGATCATTCGGTAGCTGGCCGTCAGCGCAAGTTGGAACGCGACTTTCGATTGCTGGACTTGGATTTGAAAGACAAGCCTGATCATCCCTTCGTGCTATTCAACTTGGGAATGACCCATGCGGATTGTCATCAGCATACAGCCGCCGTCCACTATTTGCAGCGTTGCCTTGATGTTTCACACACGGATGAGTCGCACGTTGCAAAAACGTATGCTCTACTTGTCAGTAGTCTGGTTTGTCTCGACCAGGATGCGAGTGCTCGGCAAGTTTGCCAACAGGCACGCAAGTTGTTTCCCGAGGATAAGGAGTTACTGTTCCGCCAAGCGATGTTGGCACATCAAACCAACCGCTTGTCCGAAGCGGTCCAACTTTATCACCAAGTGTTGACCCCAATGGAATCGCGCCGGTTCCTGAGTGTGGACATGGATCTCGCGGGTTACAAAGCCCGCCACAATTTGGCACTGGTCTATGAGGATCTGGGAATGTTTGGGGAGGCAGAGGCTCAATGGCGAACCATTGTGCGCGAAAATCCCCGCATCGTCTCAGCACAGGTTGGATTGGCCGAATGCTTGCTCAAGCAGAACCGCAGCGTCGATGCGGAAGTGATCATCACGGGTTTCCAACTCCGACCGGAAACCAGCACGGAAGGATTTCGCCTCGAATCAAAACGTGTTGAAATGCAAGGAGATTTGCACACTTCAATGAGTGTCCTGCAGAGGGGACTGCAAAAGTGCGGCGAGAAAGTGGAATTGCTTCGCGAAATGGCACGGCTGCAATATCGTAGTAGAAATCTGACGGCGGCGTCAGACACACTGCGACGACTTTCCGAGTTGGCCGCCGAAGACAAATCAGTCTGGAACAATCTGGGAGTCGTACTTACCGAATTGCACCAACATCAACCTGCGGAGTTGGCTTTTCGGCGAGTTCAAGAGCTGTCTCGACATCGAGTCGCCGTTCCCGGCGCTATCGCAGGTACCGTCTCTCAACCAAATTCTGAATGATACTCAGCTTTCATTGTTGACACTTTTCGTCAAACACCCACCGGTAATGCCGTGAGCGAACCACCCCAATCTCGCCAGAGATTGGGGTGGTTCGCTCCGCTTTGGGGCCAATGCATAAGGTTTGGCAATCTTGGCTCTATGAAAATCAGCATCCCCAAATCCCGCGCGGCATAGCCCCGCGGGTTCACGATTAGAAATATGAGAATCTACAACGATCGTGCACCATTCGCGGTTCTCACGCAATCGACTTCACAAAGTTCCACCTGGCCCGTTCAATCGTCGAACGGGCGAATGACGAAAAGTGCTCAGAAAATGATTGCGATCATGGATCGAGCCAGCGACGGCGCGGCTTCGATAAAGTAGTGCGGTATCATCTATCATGAATACTCACACGAGATTTATCGAACCTGATTTCACGGAGCCACCGCTCAGCTTCACTTGAAATTTCAGTTTCTCAGCTCCTGAAGTCTCATCCACCCAGATATTCACTTGGCTGTTACCAAGGTCTCCGCTTGAAACGGCGGCGTCATCTACCCCGAGGATTGTTGATTCCGTGCTGTGAAGTTTGGCTTTCGGCGACGACGCACCGACCCCCAACTTGCCTTCGATGTTCACGGCTTCCGTACTTTCCTGAGGAATCAAGGTCAGTACTGCCCCGGTTCTGGTGTAAAACGATTTCCAGACTGCACTCCCGGCGGTATTGTTGGTGCACACCCACATGGTTTGGCTCGATGTGTTGAACCAGAGTGAGCCTTCGAAGAAGCCGGCGGCGGAATCATCTGAAGATCCGGGGTTAGATGTGCTCTTCATGGGAGCTCGATCCGCCAGTTCCTTAAAGTCGTCTGTCAATGCGATTCCACCCGCTCCGGTTGATCCTTCGACGACTTCAATTCCTTTATACGCAGTTAATACTGGCATGGTACTTCATCCCTTCGTTCGTGGTTTCGTAGCGTTTAGGAAGAGTGGTTATTGGGGCACCCGAAACTGGCTATTTAAAACGGACTTCGACTTGTATGGGACGCTCCGAAACTCCAGGATTCGCCAAAGCAACCTCAATTTGGCGACATTGTTCGTAAGCTTCGCGTTGTTCCAGAAATGTTTTGTAGATCGCGGATTCGACATAGTCACTGAAAAGTTTCTGCACAATTCGGCCTCCCTCCTGGCCATTCGAGAGCTCATTCTTCTCGCAGGCCACTTTGGCAACTTTCTCCACGAGTCCAGGAGATAAAACGAGTAACTTTTCGCGATTAGTTTGCCAGCGTCGACACAGCCGTCGGGCGGCACATTCCGCAATTCCCGTCATCGCTTGTTGATCCAGCGGATTGAACACGATGACGCGTTTAATGCGAGACAAGAACTGTGGCGGAAAAACTGGTTGGCTGGAGCGTTCATGCCGGATGCGGGACAGAGCTTGTTTCACCTGGTGTGTGATTTCCTCCTGTGATTTCCCGGACCGGGTCAGGTGCGAAATATTGCGATCCCCGGCATTCGTCGTCAAAATGAAAATTGCTCGATCGGCATACGCCTTGACTCCCCGTTGATCGCAGATCCAACCTTCATCAAACAGGTTCAGAAACGGCTTCCAGACGTTAGGATGACATTTCTCCGCCTCGTCCAGCAGAAAAACGGCATAGGGATCCGCCCGAAGTTCATTGATCAGCCGGCCACCCTCATCGTGTCCGACATATCCCGCTGGGACACCAATAATTCCCGACACGCTATGTGGTTCGGTGAAATTGCCCATTGAATAAACTTGCAGCCGCCGCGACGACGAATACAATTCAGCGACCCGTTTGGCCAACTCTGTTTTGCCGACGCCGGTCATCCCCGCGAACATCATGACGGACGCCGGCTTGTTCGGCTCGATGAGTCCAGCCGAAATCAGTTCCAATTCTGTGGCCACCTCACAGACTGCCGTCGGTTGGCCCACGACGACATCCGCCAATGCCGCTTCGAAATCACATTCCCGCCCTTGTCCATTGATAGTCTCGCGTGGAACACCGGTCTTGTGGGCCAGCACGTCAACCACCGCGTCTAATGTCACGACTTTTTGTTCCCGTGGATGAAACGACATCTCTGGATTCGAACGTACGGGAAGTGCCTGGCCGTCCCGCATGAAACACAAGTCCTCGCAGACGAGACGCAAGACATCTATTGATTTGGCGGGTTGACATTCACCTAACAAGAAGACCGACGTCAGTGCAATTGTTCGTTCAACTACTTCAGAGGGGATCGCCAATTCAAATTCATTCGCCAATTGTCGAACCGCATATTGAACAATGCGCTGCAGCCCGGCGCCTTCGGGTTCGGGCACATTCAATCGAGAAAAGAGGGATAACGTCTGCGCATCGTGTCCCACATGCTCAGCATATTCCCAACCCGTCAGTGTGCCAATTACTTTCAACTGGCTCTGTCGCAACAGAGCCCGTAGCAAGGGCTTGTTGGTCCGCCCATGGTCCCGTCGCATCAGCGAGACAATACCCTCCAGGCACAAAATCAGTCGCCCCCATTCTTTCACGGCGATGAAGATCAATTCGAGGCAGGCCCGACTGTCTTCGGGATCGACGTTCGACACATCGACCGAGAGGACTCGCACGCCTTTCAGGAAATGAAACTGACCCTGGCGAATCTGCTGGGCGAATTGGCCCAATAAGCTGGTCTTTCCCACACCAGGTGACCCGACCAGCAAAACATGTCCTGGTTTCGTACGATGCAGGCAGCGGGCCATTTCCTGAGTGATCACGGCCTGAATGGGATCTTCGGCCCAGCGTTCGTAATCCGCTGAAGAATTGTCGTCCGTCAATTCGGTAGTCGGCAATAGCCCCTTCAAACGCTCCCAAGCCCGATCCGATTCCGTTGGAGACATCGGCATATCCATCTGATTCGCGGCACGAGATGTCACGGGGGGCATATTGCGAATGACTCCGGAAAGTGGGAGTGGAGCTGTGAAGTAGTGATTCTTGATCAGAAGTTACAAGATTTCAATCACAATCTGAACTTGCACGGTGGAAACAGACAATTCTCAGGACAATCGCCTGTACAGATTGACGACTTTCTCCAGACTTCCAGGACTTCGCACTCAGGCGTGAACACTGACCAGTTCGGCATTGGCCTCAGCCGCCACGAGTGGATCAGACGTCTCCGAATCCGTGGGGATTAATCACTCGATTCACGTCCTGCAATCTGACTCCGTTCGCCGCCGCCGCTTGCCACTTGTCTTTCAGTTCGTGGAACCGGGGCGATTCCTCGGTCCCGTGCGGAATGTGACACGTGCCGTGATTTTGTAATACGCCGAACGAGTAGCCCGCGCGTTGCAGACCTACATAGAAATCAATGTCATCATTGCCCCTGCCTACCATCGCTTCGTCATACCCGCGTACTGCGCGCCATTCCGATCCCCGTGATTGTTGCGAATGTGATTGCATACGCCTCGATCCCCAAGCCATGAGGGATACTTGTATCGGAATTCGTGCGAATTCTGCAATTATTCACTCGCTTGTCAAAGTTCTTTGAACCGACGCGAGATGTCAATAATTCGATTCGCATACCGATGGGATGCAGGAATCGCGAAGATCGCCACCATGAATAGAGAGTTCCGGCCGAGTTGCTTTACACGCGACATGGATTGCATCTCCGACGGCATTCCAGGCTTGTTGCGCGGCAAACCGTGGCCAAACAGTGTCACACCGGTTCGCTGGGCCAAAGCCTCATAGCGGTAGTAGTGGTTTTTGTCCCTGCGATCGCGCAGTGTTCCAACGTGAGCGATCATCAAGATTCGAGGAGCGGGCTTAGACTCGATTCGATGAGACGGCTGAGACACGGGCACGCTGATCGTCGTCCCTTTTGATATGTTGGAAGTCACTTAAGTTCGGTGGCTCACAATACGTTCGCAGCAGCGAGTCGCGGACGATTTAAAATGGGATACACGCAACCGGTGTCGATATGGGAAAAGACATGAGACCTCCCCTAGTTCAGTTTCGCCGACAAAGCCCAAGAAAGGCCCCACCAAGGCGGTCTCTCAGTCAAGTCAATCGACGCTTCAAACTGGTTCTGTCGTCGTTTCATCACGAATTTCGTAACATGCCCAGCGAGCATGCACGCAATTGATGTGTGCCGAAATTCGCCCCCAGTTTACTCCGGGCCGCAGCGTCACATACGGATCAATCTTGTAGTCAATCCCGACACCGCGAACCCCGACAGTACGACTTTCACTATATAGTCATTTTCACCCTGTGTTGACAGCTGCGCAGTTACTTGTTGTGTGGCATAATACAGTGCCATTCATGGCTGAACCTACCTGCATTCAGCCATTCAAGGATTCAGTCCAGTCACGGTGATCGGCGATGGCTTCAATGACTCAGTCACCATCGCCACCATATCTTGTTGGCCATTCGTCCTGCGACTCAGGTTAGGACGAACTCTGGCCTCCCAATGGACGATGCAAATGCCGAATGAATCAAATCCGCAAATTGACGAGCGATACGCGGCAGTGCGAGTTCTCGTCGCAGTGTCTCACCCAAGCGTTGCGTCGCGTCCCAATATTCTTTCGAAAGCCAATATTCCAAGTTCTCGGGGGCAGCCAATCTGAAGTCCATTGTTTGCAGTGCCTCAGCAGCAGAACTGTTTTGATTCATAGCAAGCGGCAAGCCCGACGCCAGGTAATCGAAAGCCTTGGCTGGTGGCTTGTGTCGCGAACGAAAGTCCACACCTTTAATATCCAGAGCTGCACGAGACAGTCGCAACCAAGCCAAGTGACGTTCACAAGTCCAATTCTCAACTCGAATTCGGTTCCGCGAAGTGAAGCCCAATTCTCCCGGCGAAGGATGCTTCGCGTTTACAGGAAGATCGGTGAGTATCCAAATCTCTTCAGACAAGTCGATTTCATTAACCCAAGTCACAACAGGCTCAAGATTACCGCGATTGCCAATCCAAAGTAGTGGTCCGTCTGCTACGTGTTCGTCGGTGGGCGGCACCACGTATTTCAGAGGGTGATCAAGGTATTTCACCGGAGCAAATGCCGAAAAATAACGCTCCAACCGGCGACAATGCGCGAAGATCAAATCGAAACTGGAGAGTGATGCAGAATCGGCTTCGATCTCCGCCGTACTCCCATAGATGTCAACTGGACAATAAACGAGCGAAGCTCGGTTCCGAAGTGTTTGTAAAACCTCTGCCGAGGGCTTGAATTTGATGAAAACGGCCACATCACAGTCGGGAACGGCGCGCTCAAAAACCTGTGTTTCACAACATTTGCTCAGTGCGTCACACAAGTCGGAACCCAACCACCGCCAAGATCCAAACTCTGGGGCAACCGGTCCAAATGCGACACGAAGTCGAGTGAGCGCCATTATCGATCCTCAAACCCGCAGAGTTGTTGGGGACATCCAACCAAATCATCTCAGTCGAATCCGAGAAGGCGGTTCTACCGCCTTACCGTTCGCGAATATGAACCAGTCCGAGGTCGACATCTCACTCGCGGCCGGGGACATCGGGTGGCGAGCTCCAGAAGAACAGCCTTAGTTTCTGATAAGAATCGAAGAGTCGACACTCGAACACAATAGGGCGATGTTACCAGCAGAGAAGATTGGTCCGCAATCATACTTTGCTGAGGTTTCATAAGCATATTCCATTTTGCTACATGTACACTGTAATGTCTGCTCAAATCCCCCAAGGCTCCAAGTGCAGCCAAATGCGCGTCGAGTGCGAATGCAGATGGTATATAGTGGCAGTGCTTGCCGCGACGAGGGTCTGACAAGTGACTTTGCCCACGCCTATTTCCTTCTCGCGATCTCGCGTCCAAGCCCTTCGGCAGGCTCTCCAAATTGATATCCAAAGTACACGGCATCTTGGCCGTAGATCTGGTCAATCTGCCCTTTCGTGCAGAAATCGTAACAATTCACGTAAGGTTCGTGCGACGACTCGCTGGAAATGGGCAGGTTCGTTTGCGGCAAGCCTAAGATTTCACAAAGTCGATCA
Organism: Planctomycetaceae bacterium; assembly: GCA_028291565.1. Classification (GTDB taxonomy): domain Bacteria; phylum Planctomycetota; class Planctomycetia; order Planctomycetales; family Planctomycetaceae; genus JAKFVC01. The sequence goes on from JAQGHT010000642.1 coordinate 13,992, forward strand.
AAATCAGCTTGTAACATTTCAAAACGTCCGAGAAAATCGACAGATAAACGGCTCTTCAAACAAGTGTACATAAACAAGGGAAAGGAATGCTGCAAGAGATTGAGGTCCCTTGTGACAAGCTGCTGAAAGTTGCCAGCAAATTGGTGGAATGGAATCTGGAAGTAACTGGCAATCGAAACTGCACGGTCCCAAGGATTTCGCACGAATGTGAACATAAAGTACTGCTTCAAGTCGACATCTGTTATTTGCGAAAGCCACGATTCGAACCATTCCGGATGGTCCTTATAATTGAAAATGTCGAGGGGCATTTTCTCCAATGTATTCCGAAGAATTGATGCTCCGCCGGTCCGCGGTGCTTTCATGTAGACGAATCGTGGCCTCTCGCAGATGATAATTCCGCCCGGATGGGAGGCGACTGAAAGAATTCAGCCAATCCAATGCGACCACTGTGATTGAAACTCTGCATGGAAATTCTCCGAATAATCCTTCGGCATTAACATCATGCACCAGGATTACCACTCAAGAAAGATTCAAACCGGCTTCCGAAAAGATCGATGAGTGCATCAACCCGGTGGCGCATCACAACGTGATCTTCGAAATGAACTTTCCCAGTTTCTGCCTGGAGACCGCCAAGTAAACGAAGCGAGGTTCCATCATAGCGGAACAGCCACCCACAGCCCGATCAGCAATTTCACCCCGTTTGTACCCGGGAATTCTAACTGTTACTCAAGCGGAATTCTAATTGCCGCCTATTCCGTCATCTTTGGTGACCTGCAGTCCGTCGGCGTTGTAGGTGTAGTTCGTGATGTCGCCGCCGGGATGCTCGACCTG
>JAQGHT010000697.1 GCA_028291565.1 Planctomycetaceae bacterium
CATTCCTGCCCGATACTTCTCGGGCTATGCCTATCAATTGCAGCCACCCGATTTCCACGCCTGCTTCGAGGCCTACATCGGCGACAAATGGTTGATCTTCGATGCGACCCATCTGGCCCATTTGAACGGCCTGGTCCGAATTGGAACTGGTCGAGACGCAGCCGATGCCGCACTGGCCAGCATCTTCGGCCGAGTCACCTGCCCGCTGATCAAAGTCGACTGCCAGTTGGCGCCCAAACAAAAATACACGCCTCTGTCACAGAACCAGATCAAACATCAAGGTGTGTCCCTGGAATCTGGCAGCGATAATTAAAGAAGCTTCCTAGATCGCAACTTCCTTGTATCCCAGATTATCGAATCTTGGGAGTTCGGTGTAAAAATGGCGTCAACCGATCTATCCTTAACTGCGCATGAACCAATCGTTTGTACTATCCCGTTGGAGTCCCAGCTTCAGTCAACGCAAACAGGCCTCGTTGAGTCGCACGCACCGCCTCGAGTCGGTACTCCGACGGGGGACGCGCCGCCTCAAGGCTTTGAAGTTGAATTGTTTTTGACTTTACCCCGAATGGGGTTGCACAACAAAGCCCAGGGTCGCCATGTACCCGTGGCGCCCCCTGGGTCATGCGGTATTTGAATGCTGTACCCTGCAAGGGTTCCACAAACGGGATCTGTGTAACCCTTGCAGGGTATTGGTGCTTTCGAGTGCCCCCAGGGTACGCCGTGAGTACCCGGCGAACCCTGGGCTTTGTTGTATAACCCCTGCGGGGTATTTCTAGACAGCGCAATAACACTTGAATTTGACGCTCGTTGTTCTGCATAACCTGGTACGTGAATCAGAAACGGAAATGGCATGACCGAGTTGCGGATCGAGCATCACACGACATACTGGTACCATAAGCCGGTCGAATTTGGGCGCCATCGCCTGGTGCTGCGGCCGCGCGAAGGTCATGACGTCCGCGTCCTGAGCATGTCGTTGACGATTGCTCCGGCCAACCGCCTGTTATGGACCCGGGACGTGTTTGGGAACTCGGTCGCGATCGTCGATTTCCTGGAACCAGCCAACAAGCTCGATTTTCGCAGCGAAGTCGACGTCTTTCGAACTCGGCCGTTTCTCATCGAAGAACCGCATGCACCGTGGCACGTTCCCTATCCGGTCACCTACGACCGATTGGAAACGACGATTGTCGCGGCCTATCAAATGCTCTCGTTTCCTGCTGGCGAGACCGACTTGCGCGCCTGGTTAACCTTGAAATTGCCGATTTCGGAATTGACCGACGGCGAAGCGACCATCTTCGCCTTGGGACAGCTTGTCTTTCGGGAAATCAAATACCAGCGCCGCAGCGAGAAGGGTGTTCAGACACCGGAGCAGACTTTGAAACTCGGGACAGGTTCCTGCCGAGATATGGCCACGTTGATGATGGACGCCGCGCGCCTGCTGGGCCTGGCCGCCCGATTCGCAAGCGGCTACCTTCATTGTTCCGCTTCCGAAGCCGGCCATGCTTCAACACATGCCTGGACCGAGGTCTATCTCCCGGGCCTCGGTTGGCGTGGGTTCGATCCAACGATTGGCAACGCAACCGGCTTAAATCACATCGTCACAGGAGTCAGTAATCATCCCCGCGGAGTCATGCCAATTTCGGGCATGTTCACCGGAGCCGCATCAGATTACCGCGAGATGACTGTCAGGGTTAAGACCGAACATCTTGAGAAGTCTCCGTGAGTCAAGCTTGGCGCGCGGGATCTGCAGTGGGTGACGCCTGCCGGGCGGCACTTCGGCGCAGCCGACCGCGACAAGCGGCTACCGCGAGTGATGAATCGTAGTCGCGTGTTGAAAACCCGCAGCGAAGCAAAATTCGAACGCTTCGATTTCGACACGAATCCGCGCCGAGCTAATAACTCGACCGCAGTTGTTCACGATAAAGTTGCTGCGTCAACGACGGCAATCTCGTCATCAGTCAATCGATAGAGTTGATAAATGACTTGATCGATCTGCCGATCCACTGCCGCGATCTGTTCTTCCACGCAGGCTTGTTCTTGATCCGTCCTGAAATGTGGAATTGGCTTGTGCAACAGCTGGATCTCTTTAACCAGACGGACTACGCGTTCGTGCTGAGTTCTGTCACTTTCGAGATTGAAATTGATGCGTCGGACCGGTGCGCGCCTCAAAACGTGACCATTGATTTCCAGTCCCGCCCCCCTGCTCTTCGAATAATGCTGAAACCACTTCCAAAGCAGCCGGGAATTCAAGACACCGCACAAATAGTGGATGTCCTCACGACAGGCCGAAGCGGGACAAATCACATTGACACTGAACGGAACGTATGTCGGGCCATGACTGACGGCAAACGTCGGCCTTGCAGCCATTTGGACCGCCAGAATCTTGTCTGATTTCCAAATCGCTTCGTCTCGCGGCCAATGCAGATGCCACCATTGGTTCTGGCCATTTCTGGTCTCTCGACGCTCCAGCATGATCTGTCGAAAACGCTCGAGATGCTTCTGAATTTGAGGATATGCACCAATGTCCGGACACGTTCGGGAAGTTGAGTAAATCAGTCGCAATGACGGTGAGCTGGCCAAATTGTAGCGAGAGATATCCTTGAGATCATGATAAGGCCGAATGAGTGCCTGCTCTGTGGACGAGAGTCCCAGCCGATTGAGTTCTTCCACACGGAGGGCGAATACTCCCTCGCCGACGGTCCAATCCCCGCGGAACGTCTGTGACGTCTTTTTGTTCACTGACGCGGGATTCTCGGCGATCCCCTGCCGGACCATCGCAAATGATTCAACTGCGTCGTGACATTCCAGTTTTGCGAGCAGATCTCCTGCCGCGGGAAGTAGATCAATCCCACCGTCGCGAAACAGTTCGCCCGCAGACTTTTCAAATTCCTGGAGCGGTACCTTGCCTGTGACAAACTGTTCGGCTGTATGCTCAGTTTGTTCCGGGACACGTTTAATCTTGGTGGGACTTTTCGAGGGACGATTCACGACTCGAAAAATCAGATGTTGTCCGATGACACCATGAAAGACCTTGAGCTTTCCCAGCAAAAAGACGTCGCTGAGATGGGCGGTTTCGCGCAGGGCTGAGATCAGCTTCTCCGAACCTGTGCCCGCGGTCCAGTAGGCATTGGTAATAAACCCCAGTACTCCTTCCGGACGCAGCAATTCCAGACTGCGATGCACAAAATAGTACCACAAGTCCATTCGTGCGACCCGGAATTGTGTTCCGAATCGAGTGGCGGCAATCTCGTCCATGAGATGCTTGAAATCCTTTTCTCGTCGATACGGAGGATTTCCAATCACGGCATCGAATCCGCCGCTGCTCAGTATCAAAGGGAATTCGGAATGCCAGTCAAAAGCATTAAGGCGAAGCCTCTCGTCATCGTCAATGTTACTCAACGACTGGCCCTCGTGGATCTCGGGGCCGATCAGCGAATTACCGCATTTGATGTTGTTGCCCAAGTCAGGCAATGCGCGTTCGTGGAATAGTGTTTTCTGATGCTCAATGGTTTCGCGATGTTCGCCTTCCAGCGCCTTCAACAACAACGACAGTTTCGTCACTTCAACGGCTTGCGGATCAATGTCCACGCCAAAAATGTTGTTCAGCAGAATGTCCTGGCGACTGGCAGTGGTCAATTGCCAGACGTCCCTGACTTTACGAATCTCTTTCGGCCATTTTTCCGGGGAGTTGGCAACAAACCAATCTCGATGCCAATTGAGCAGGTATTGAAAAGCTCCAATCAGAAACGAACCACTCCCGCAAGCGGGATCCAGCAGCTTGAATTTTGCGGCCTGGCGGGGCGTCAGTCCGTGCAGCGCCCTCCCGACGGTTTGTTTGACGATCGAGTCGACGATAAACGTGGGCGTGTAATAAACGCCACCGGCCTGTTTAATATCCGGCTTTTCCTCGACGCTTGCGTCATGAGTGGCCGTTAATCGAATGACCTTACCCAGGAACTGCTCATAGACCTGGCCGAGAATGTCGGCGGGCAGCACAGAGAACTCGTACGGACTGACAGGGTAATAAAGATTTCGAATGATGCCTTGTAGAATCTCATCATCGATGTTCAATGTCAGAGTCAACTCATCTGGCGTTTCGTGATCATCCTGATCGCGAGAGAAACAGAATAGACCTGAGTTATAACAGTCATGGGCCGAACGAAACCGGCTGGTCAGTCGTTGGTAGACTTCGCCACCGGTGAGCAGGTTTTGTAAACGGCCATCAACCTCGATGCCTCGATCTTCGGCAATTCGCAGGAAAATGATGCGATCAATGATTCGTTGTACGGCAACATTCAAACACTGTTGATCCAAGTTGGGATTTCGAAGTATCAGATTACGCGCCAGGCCGAGTCGCCACTTCTCAATCTCGTTGAGAAACTCGCGCCCGACTTCAGACGTACCGCGTCTGGATTTGGCTGAATCGGCAAAGTAATCGAATGAGCCA
>JAQGHT010000728.1 GCA_028291565.1 Planctomycetaceae bacterium
CCCGTTCGCGTCAAGGTCACGGTCCCAAAGTCTGAAGAGGGTGTTTATCTGAAACCGGATATGTCCGCGGTCGTGACCTTCTACAATACGACTGTTGATTCATCCGCGACGGCACCACAACCACCAGGCGCACGTTAGTCCGGAATTTCACAATCACTAACAAGCCCAAAGCGCAAGTCTCGAAGTCGGGAAGCTTTGAATGCGTCGGCACGTTTTGTGTGGTTCGGTGAAGTTGTTCGAAACACACCTGTTCCCAAGTCCCGGAAGGACACCGGACCGGACCAACCCCCGCGAACACCTGGAACATCGCATAAAACACAAAAATAGACAAATTCCCGAATCCTCAGGATCGAGTAGTTATGGCGGTTAAACTCGTCACAACCTCGTTGCATCAGTCTCGCAACTTCTGCAGCGAGGCTCGCCAGTTTGCTCCGCTTTAGTTTTACGAAACCCAGGAATCGGGTGTTCGGTTTTTCGGAATTGTCCGGAGTCGAGTCCCAGTCATGAACCACGTCTTGCAGCGGCCAATCGTGACGGCGCGAACTTCAAACACTCTGAAAGCCCTCGTTTTCAGTGTTTCAGCGATCGTCCTGCTTGGTCTCGCAACGTCAACTTCGGCAGGCCAGCCTGATTCTGCAGAAGCCGTCACGACTCGACCTTCGAATAGCAAACCCAAGGCTCCGGTTGCTTCTCCCGCCGAAATCCCGACTGAAGATCTGGTCTTCCTCGGAGCGGACCACCCAATTTTTGTCCGTTTGTTCGCCTCGATTGACGGCAAAGAAATTCGGACTGCGCGGGCTGACCGCGTCGCGAAAACGTTGGCGGAGCTGGATGACAACCACGACGGAGTCATCGATCAAGCCGAGCGCACCGCACATCCTCGGGCATTTCGATCCTTGGGAGTGCCGGAAAAGTGGACCAATTTATTGCCGCTGGTTGACCGGAATCCTCAGGATGAAAAAATCAGTTCTGACGAAATCGTCCAGTTTCTCGCCGATCGATTTGGACCAACAGTCACCTTGGCCAGTCGCGTTCGCCGGGGGAATCAAGCGGTCGAATTATTCGATTTGATCGACGCCGACCATGATCAGCGACTGACCGACGCAGAACTGAAAGAGATGCCTGTTCGACTCCACAAACTGGATGCGGACGGTGACGATGCCTTCTCGGTCGTGGAAGTGGAACCCTTTCGCAATCCATTCGGTGGCGGTGTACCGACTGGCGCGGTCACACCCGAGGACCTTCCCTGGGTAATCGCGAAATCCGCTGCAGAGCGCCTGTTGACCAGGTTTGATGTCGCCCCCAAAGACCAGGCGCTATCGGCCCGGGAACTCGGCCAACCAGAAGCCTCGATCGCTACGGCGGATGTCGACCATAGCGGCGGGTTATCGCTCGCAGAATTACAAAAATGGTTGCCGACTGTCACGCCGCAATACGCCTTGATCACCAGCGCCTTCAAGCGCAAAGCGGGCCGAACGGAATTGTCCTGGGTCGACTATACGTCTACCACCGATGGTCCCGCGAAACCGCGTCGTGAAACGGCCAAGAATCTGGAAGTCAAACTGGCCGATCAGCCATTTCAACTGCAAATGACATCAACCGCGCGCGGACTGGAAAGCGACACGATCAACTTTTATCGCAATCAATTCCGCAGGGCCGATGTCGACAAGAATAAATACCTCGATAAAACGGAATTCAACGCTCTGGGCTCGCTGGGGGCCGGATTCGAAATGCTGGATGTGGATGATAATGGACAAATCTACGAACCGGAACTTGTCGACTACTTATCTCTGGAAACCGCCAGCGAACAGAGTCGCGTCATCCTTTCGGTTGACCGCAATGAGCAGTCGCTGTTTTCGCTCCTGGATCGCAACAGCGATCGCCGCTTGACACCTCGAGAATACATGTCGACATTTGACCGCTGGCAGTCGTTCGATCATGATGGAGATCGAATTCTCAATCGTTCCGAATTATCCGGCCGAATGCGGATGACGGTGGAACTGCCGAAGCCCAAGTTGTTCCAACCCAATCTGTTCCAATCCAATCAAATGAGCGGTGACCCGCTCATCAAGAATCAGGCCGACGGCCCCGCCTGGTTTCAGGGAATGGATCGTAATAAAGATGGTGACGTTTCACGTCGCGAATTCCTGGGGACTGAAGTGCAGTTTCGCAAATGGGATCGCAACGGGGACGGACTGATCAGCAAAGACGAAGCCAGCTGATTGTGACTCATAAATTCCTGGATCATGCCATGTCTGAAATGAATTTGAGCCAAAAACTTCTGCAAGGCGTCGCTCTGCGAATGCGTCTGGCCTCCTGGGGCCGACGCTGGCGACTGGTCTTCTTCGTACTGTGCGCCATTTATGCAGTCCCATTGCTGGTCAGTCGGCTGACTGGATATTGGATGGGGCAATTTGTGCCCATCCATTTACCCATTCTGGGGGTCATCGCTCTCGGCATCAGCGGAATCTGGCATCGCCGTCCGACTTTATCAGACGCCGCGCGACGGTTGGACCAACACGGAAACACCCGTGATCTGTTTCTCACATGGACCATGCTTCAGCAATCTGCCGGTGAGTTTCAGCCTTGGGTGCGACAAGCCGCGGAATCCACGGCACAGCAGTTTCAACCCCGGCAAATCATCCAGTTTCCCTGGCAAAAGCCCTTTTTACAAGTCGGAGTCGCGCTGATTCTGCTCTGGACCGGACTGACTTGCCTGCCCCAACTCGATCCATTCGGGAAGATCGCCCAAGCCAAAGACGCCGAGGAAAGCACGGAAAAACTCTCTCAATCGCGGCGCGCGACAAAAGATCGGCTCGCGGAACTGGTCAAGTCAGAAGCAGATCCCAGCAAGACCAGTGACGTCGAAAAGGCTCTGGAAAAACTCAAACAAGTCTTCAGCAAGCTGGAAAAAAGCAAACCTTCCGAAAACAAGGGAAAGTTGGCCAGCGAACAAAAGCAACTCGGTAAACTCTGGCAAAAAATGACGGCCGAGAAAATGGCCGAGATGCTCAAGAAATCGGCCGGCGAGCAGGCATTTGGCGAGCCCGGCCACGAAACGATGGAAAAGTGGACTGAAGAGTTGAAATCCGGCAACGCAGACAGCCTGAAAAAGGAACTCGCCGGTATTCAGGATTCACTCCAGCGGCTCTCCAAGTCCAAAGACCCTGGCGAACAGGCCCAACTGCGTCAGGAATTGAAGAAGAAGATGCAGAAGCTCAAGGAATTCGCCGACCAGAAACTCGAAAACAAGGGTCTCAAGGCGGCTCTGGACCGCGCCCTGGCTCAAATGGAAACATCAAAACGTGAACCACTTGAGCAGGAGGCTCTGGATGCGGCCAAAGAAACCATGAAGCTCGTCCAGCAAGAACTGAAACAGATGGAATTGAACGCCAAAGAAATGAAGGAACTGGATGATGCGCTCAAGGCCATTCAAATGGCGAAAAAACTGAATGATGAAGGAAAGCTCGAGACCGATCAGGACGATGGATTCACGACCCTCGAGGAATACAAAGAACTTTATGCCCAGTTGATGGAAGGCCGAGAGGAAAGCGAGGGTGAAGGAACCCCCGACGGCGGCGGCGAAGGGCAGGGAATGCCGGTCGATGAAGACGATTCGGTAAAAACGAATTTCAAACCGGAACAATCCAAGTCCGCAGTCAAAGCCGGCGAAATCCTGATGTCGATCAATACAAAAGGAGTGGCCCCTAAGGACGCCCCCAAAGAAGATCCCAAAGTCAAATACAAGAATCTGGTCCGCACGGTCAAAGAAGGAGCTGAAGAAGCAATCCTGCAGGAGCAGATTCCGCCCGGCTATCATGATGGCATAAAAGGGTATTTCAACGCGTTGGACGATGCCCCGCAGACCAAAGAGAAATAGTGCTCGCCATTAGTGGCATCTCACGAATGAGCGGTCCGACAGAACACTACAGCGGTTTAACTTTCAACCTGCCAGTCGAAGTGTTTGTACGTCCCATTCTCCCCTCGCCCTGGTACGCCGGGGAGAGGGGGGAAAATTAGGCAAGTGCAAGGTTAAACCGCGATAGCTGGTAGCGTCCCGATCAGACCGATCACAACTTGATAGACGACATCTGCTTCATGGGCTCGCGAAGAACTGCCGTTTTGATCCTGCTGGGGGTGCTCATTCTGGCGACGGGCGCCTGGCTGGCAGGACGCCCGATGGGGGGCAGATTATCCCGGACACTCGTCGTTTATTGCGCGCATGATGCCGAATACTCGGAACCGCTGCTGAAGGAATTCGAACGTCGAACTGGGATTTCCGTTCTGATTCGCTTCGACACGGAAGCAACGAAGACACTGGGGCTGGTGAATCTCCTGCTGCGAGAAAAGTCGCAGCCGCGCTGTGATGTCTTCTGGAATAATGAGTTGCTCAGTACCCTGTCATTAAAAGAGCAGGGGGTTCTGCAACCGTATCGCGGCCTTGGCTTTGCCCGCATTCCCGATTCTTACAAGGATCCTGAAGGTTACTGGACCGGTTTCGCGGCCCGGTTACGAGTGCACATCGTCAACAACGACAAGCTGCCACATGCGACTGCCCAAGACGTCGAGGAACTCTGGCAGGCCGAAAACTTGAACCAATTGGCGATCGCCAAGCCGCTGTATGGAACGACGCTCGTTCACTACTCTGTGCTGGCCGAAGTCTGGGGCTTGGAACGACTGCAGGCTTGGCATCGCGTTACTCGGAAACGCGGATTGCAGGAGGTCAATGGAAACTCCACGGTGAAAAATCTTGTGGCGCAAGGTGCCTGCCAGGCCGGACTGACTGACACCGACGATTATTTCGTCGCGCGTGACTCGGGGCTACCCGTTTCAATGTTTCCCGTTAAGATCGACGATCGGACCATTTGTATCCCCAACTGTGTGGCGTTGATTGCCGAGTCCCGGCATCCAAACGAAGCCCAACAGTTGATCGACTTCTTGCTTTCCGAAGAAACAGAACTTAAGCTGGCTCAATCAACCGCCCGGCAAGTTCCATTGGGGCCCGTCGATGTCAATCAACTTTCGCCAGAGGTCCGGGAACTCGCAGAATGGGCAAAAACAGGCTATGACCTGCGCGGGCTTGGTCCAGAAAGAGAAGCTTGCCTGCACTGGTTGTCGAGCGAGTATCTTGGACAATGAGAATCGCAAACGCCGAAATCAAACGCATTGACGGCTCAGGTACCAGGACTTCTTTCCCAGCCACTTCATGAATCATTTCACATCCGCCTGGATTTGGACGTTGTTCCGGAGCGTCCTGCTGGTCTGCCTGGCGTTGCCGTGGTGTGGATTAATGGTTCGCTGGATCAGGGCCAGCCAGGGCTGGAAACGGTCGCTGCAGTGGTCGCTCATGAGCATTCCGTTTCTCTTTCCCGAGCTCCTGACAGGTTACGCCTATAGCCAGATGACCCGATTGCTGATCACGGATGCCTGGACACGTGAATTTTGGTTCGATCTGCTTCTCTTTTTCAGAATCGTTCCGGTCGGGACAGGGCTCTGGTATTGTTCGCCCCCGTCACCCTTGTCGCGAGAGGCCATCCATGTTCGAGTTCTGGCAATTCGTCCAGAAGTATCCAGTATCCGTCGAATCGGGATTCTCTGCTGGTATCAACTGCAGGGACCGGCCAGAATGACGTTATTCGCTGGTGCCGGACTGTTTCTGGTGATCTTTCAGGAATTCGAATTGGCATCGCTGCTGGCCGTCAGGTCCTGGACAGTGTGGCTATTTGACGCCCAAGTCGAAGGTTTGCCACAGTGGGATTCGCTCAAGTACGTCGTACTGCCAGCTCTTTGTACCTGGCTCATTTGCGGATCGCTGCCCTGGTGGGTTGTGGGGCAGCATCGCGAAAGTGCCGAACTGACTTCGCGACCGAGTCCCATGTCGGCGCGGGTTCAAGCCAGTCTGTGGCTGTATCTGGTTCTGGCCTGCGCGCTGATCGCCATTTATCCGTTCTGTCTGATGGGACTTGAGACAGCCCAAGGGCTTTCAGCATTAGTGTACAACTGGGTTCATTTGCGCGGTCTCATGGAAGGGATTCTGATCGCAGGGGGATTGGCTCTGATCGCGGCCGTGGTTTCTGATCTGGCGGCAGAAGTTCTAGTCGCACAATTCCCGCCGCGCGGATGGAAACGTATCGCATTGGTCGGCGTTTCGTGCGGATTGGCTGGTCCGTTGGCAATTGGCTTGACGTTGCTGTCACTCTTCCAACAACCTGGACTCATTTCATGGCGCGAGACAACGATTCCCGCACTTTGCGGACTGGTTGTCTGGCTGTTGCCACGCGCCGTCGTTTTACAAGGCATTCGCCGCACCTTACGTTCGCCCATCGCAGAGCACGCGGCGACTTTGTTGAGCGCGGCACCCGATTTCCAACGTCAAATCGCCGCTCGACGTGTGCAATGGTTGATTCGAGACCGTGGCCAATTCGCAGCACGCGTGGTGCTGTTTCACTGGGCCTACTGGGAACTGACAATTCCCAGTCTGCTGAATCCCGCCGGCCTGATTTCAGCTCCGGTCCGGCTATACATCGACGCTCATTTTGCCCGTAATGCAATCCTGACGGCAAAAGCCTGCATCATGTTGCTGGCCCCGGTCCTCGTGTTGTTGAGTTGCTGGTGCCTGATGCGAATGATTCGGGCGGCACGCCAGAGACAGCCCCGGCAGACTACCAGTGCATCACATAACCTCCATCGACATTGATCGTCTGGCCGGTCACTTCGGACGCGCGATCCGAAGACAGAAACACGGCCATATCCGCAATATTCTCTGGTTTCTGCCAGCGTCCCAGCGCAACAATCTGCCGGATCTTGTCGCGGCCCCAGTCCTCATAGCTCCGTTGCTTCTCGGCAGGCTGCACGTCGTTCCAGGATTGCCAGACTCCACGATTCAGTGGCGTCTGCACCATTCCCGGACACAGCGAATTGACTCGGATGCCGTGCGGAGCCAGGTCTTTTGCCAGGCACTGCGCGAAATTGATGTTCGCCGCTTTCGATGCGCTATACGGAGGATCGGTCTGCGAACCGATCTGACCGGCGACCGACGAGATGAACACTAACGTACCTTGCCCTCTCGCCACCATTTCGGGAATGACAGCATGCGCGACGTGAACCATGCCCAAAATGTTCACATCCAGGACTCGCCGCCAATCGACTGGCTGCAGATTTGTGAATGGGAAGCCAAACTTCCCGGAGCCAATCGCAGCCGAATGCACAACATGGTCCAGTCCTCCCAGATGGGCGACTGTCGCTGCGTGGGCCTCGACGACCGCGGCTTCCTGGGTCAAATCCACAGCGATTCCCAGGGCCGGAATGTGAAACTCGGCGGCCAATTCGGCGGCTCTCGACTCGACCGCAGCTGAAACGTCCCACAATGCGACTGCTGTTCCCTCCATCGCGAAACCCCGCGCAATCGCCCAGCCAATCCCGCTGGCCCCTCCGGTAACGAGAACACGGTGCTGATCCAAATGCAAATCCATGATGTCCTGCAATGCTGCTATGAGGGGATGATATCGAGAAATTCGCGGAAATTCCGTTCGAGGGCAGTGTAAAGTCCGCCTATCAACTTGGGCAAGCCAATAGAAACTGGGCCCGGCAAAGCACCGGCGTCTCGGGAACGCATTCGCAGTACAGGTCGGCGAACGGAATGTGATTTCATCAATTTGACGATCTGGCATCATTATCAGCAAAACGTGATCAATGCCGCGAGCCGTCGCGCTTCCTGATCAGTTTTCGGACCTACCCCTGATCCGTCAGAAGCGCTAGAATATGGCGACTCAAGTCAGCAACTGAATATTGAAATGTGTCCGAACAAACCTGCTGACTTGCTCCGTGAAATTCACAAATCAGGGATTCAGGTCTCCGCGCCATCTGAGACCTCGCATTTACAGGAGTGACATTCATGTCTTACGGGGATCCGCGCTACGAGCGACCTTACGGCAGCCCGCTGCAGCAGTTCATTTCGACATTTGGCTGGCGTCTGATTCCTGTGCTGTTTGGCATTGTGGCGATTGGTTTCACGATGGTCCGCGGTTGTGATCGCGGACCATTTGGTCGACATCGCGTGCTGGCAGTGCAGGGTGAACAGGAAATGGCGTTAGGCGATCAAGCTTTCCGTGAAGTTTTGTCGTCCTCGCAAGTCGTTACAAAAGGTCCGCAGGTTGAAGCGGTCGAAGCCATCACGCAACGGCTCATTAAGGCGACGAGTAATCCAGCGTTCTTACGCGCAACGGGATTATCGGCCGTCAACTTCAAATGGCAACTGCGGGTTGTCCGGGGCAAGGAAGTCAACGCCTTCTGCCTGCCTGGCGGCAAGATTGTGGTTTATACGGCAATTCTGCCCGTGGCTGAGACGGATTCTGGCCTCGCGACGGTCATTGGCCATGAAATCGGCCATGCCCTGGCACATCACGGATCGGAACGCATGGCAGCCGGCCAAATGGCGCAGATTGGAATGTCGGCCGCGGGTGCGGCGATCGGCGATATGGATCCCATGCAGCGCCGGGCTGTGATGAGCGCGATGAATGCAGGAGCCAAATTCGGCATCTTGAAATACGGCCGAACTCACGAATCTGAAGCGGATCATATCGGACTGCTGCTGATGGCCACAGCGGGTTTCGACCCGCAAGAATCGATCCGCTTCTGGGAGCGAATGACGAAAGCAACCGCCGGAGGAAAAGCGCCCCCCGAATTCCTGTCGACACACCCCAGCCACACAACGCGGATTCACGACCTCACGGGCTGGTTGCAGCAGGCGATCCCCCTGTATAACGGCAATCCCGAGGCCACGGAAACGGAAGTTCTGCCTGGAACTGCCGCCGGCTGGGGTTTGTAAAACTTCACCACACTCAAAACCACTCGAGAATTGGAACCAGCCGATGATCAAATCCCTCGAAGATCTGTTTCAAATGTGCCTGGTTCCGCAGGACAAGAAATTCAAACTCAAAAACTACGACCCGGCGTGGTCGGGTGACGCCGAAATCCCGGAAAAAGACCGCAAATTACAGGCGGCACAACTTCTGGCGCAGGACATTGAAGCGTTGGCCAAAGCCCAGGATATTCTCTATGCCTCTGATAGCTGGTCAGTTCTCGTCGTCATTCAGGCGCTGGATGCGGCCGGAAAAGATGGAACCGTCAAACATGTGATGTCGGGTATCAATCCCCAAGGCTGCCAGGTCTTCAGTTTCAAGCAACCGTCCGCCGAAGAACTGGATCATGACTTTCTCTGGCGCTGCGCTAAAGCGCTTCCCGAACGCGGCCGCATCGGTATCTTCAATCGTTCTTACTATGAAGAAGTTCTGGTGGTCAAAGTCCACCCGGAATATCTCGCGGCTCAGCGGCTGCCTGATGCCAACCCGGAGAAAAAGTCCTTTTGGGAA
>JAQGHT010000756.1 GCA_028291565.1 Planctomycetaceae bacterium
CCGTCTGAATGAAGTCGCCAGCCAGCGCGGGACCAAATATCTGAAGAACATCTCCGGACGCGACTCTCAACTCGCCATTCCCAATGCCGGCTGAATTCGGCCCGAGGGCAATGCCCGCCGTTCCACAAACATCTTCCAGGCGCGCGTTCTCACTCACGCCTGTTTTGAGGTCCGCGCGAGCGCGATCTGCGCAGCGGATTCAGGTCACTCTTGCCCGTAATTTGCGTTGAATCTCTACGTCTTGATGCTGTATTGAGCCGGAATACGACAGAAATATCAGCCGGTCAGATCTTCGTGGTCGGCCTTTACTGTGCGTGTCTTGTCTTCTTGCCTCAAAGGGACTTTTGTCGGACGCGTCAAAGTTTTGATTGAATTTGTCGTAAACAATCTCGCTGTATAGGCAAAGCCTTTAGGGTCGCACGGCCAGAGGCCGTGGGTTTAACACGAACTAATTAGTCCGCAACGCAGGTGCTCCCTCGCTTGCCGATGAAGTCTTGATAATCCGAAATCAGCTTCGCTTCCGTCAATGAAGAACGAACTCCGACAATTGCTGTTTCAGGAAGATCCCAAATCGCTCCCGGTCCCAGCTTGCGCAACATCCCTCGACTCGAGTCATGCGTGATCCACTTTTCCAACGTCAATGTTCCAACTTTGTTCTGCAATTGAGACGGTGACAGATAGTTCCACTCATAGATATCCCGTAGAATTCCCTTTCGATAGAGCGCATGCTTCATACCATAACTACTCCATGCCGTAATATTGTGAGTTCCGTCTCGTCGACCTGCTGTCACGGCATCTGGAAAGGCCCCTCCCAATCCAATTGCGAACCCTGTTGGTCCGTACTTGAGGTCTCGTAAATATCCAATTCCATACTCGGGCTTCAAGTTGGAAATGATGGACGTAGAAAACTCGAGTAATTGAGAAATCTCGCGTGTTGTTCCTGGAACTGCGATTGCAAGATAGCCATTATCCCTGGTGTGGCACATGCACTTGGCAACAAAATCTCTTCCTCGTGTTTTCGGATTTGGCAGCGCCGTCACAATTTCAAAGCCCTCAACGCCGCCAAAACCAGTTTTCCGCAGCCGGGCATCTATTCTTTTGAAGCTTCCGAGCTTTGAAGTATGACCATTTCCGTGCACTGCCAAGTAGTCGGGGGTATATAAACACTTCGTGAAGAATTCGAGCGTTTGGAGATAGAAATCCTGCACTGAATGCGAATCGTGACACACGCCATAAAATGCAAGTGTCATTCGATCTTCGGGAATTACGGAATCTCTCATTGTTCTCACTTTATCGAAAGACGGCTTCGGGTCATTAGAAGCGACATATGCCATTCAGTCGGCTTTGCGTGGCGTGGACGAGAAACTGGCAATTTGCGACCTGGATGCTAAATCCGACTCGGGTTGTGAGTAGACTCCTGTTTGGTTTGATCGTTTTAATGACCGCGCAACTCCGGTTTTCCATTCCATTTCCGTGTTAGGGATGCTCACGTACCAGTGGGTTTCATTTTAAGTTTCTTCATTTGTCGCCGTATTGCCTCGAAGATCTTGCGATATTCAACGTGCTCAATGACCTCTGAGCGATCGAGATTTAGAACCTTCCATACAATTCCTACCCGATATGGTTCGAGTTCTTTTGGATTCCGCTTGAACCTTGAAAAATGTGGCATCCCGGTAAGCCCGCAAAAGGACTGCGAATACTTGTATTCAGACCATTCCGGCTGGGGATGAAGTCGACGGCTATGCAAAAACAAGTCCACCCTCTGTCCCGAAGCGGTGATTGTTGTCGTTAGATAGCGGGCGGTGTCGCCGATTTCAATACTGTTCCAAGTCTGCCCAACGACTTGACCATCATTCCAAACTGGTTCAAATATTAGCCATTCGAAGGGAGCAAACTCTTTCAGCAGCGCCGCTTCAAAAGCAACTTGAATGTCAATTGGATCGGCGTCAAATTCAATGCTAATTCCAGGGCCGACACGGGATAGGCCGATCACTGTCTTTGGGTCACTCATTGTGATCGTCTGTATTCTTCTATTTTGTATAACCGCAACCGACAAAAAACACTTCGGAGAAAAACTTCGTCACTCCATCCTTTGATAAATAGGCCTCCAGATCAGCTTTTGCGCGTCGTTCTCGGGCAATCGGTTCCTTATTTCCTTTGTTGCGAAGGCCAATTTGGATCACAACCCGTGATCCATCGGGAGCCTCCATTTCGACACCCTCGGCTGTCCTTTGGTTCGTGAACACGAAAATAGGACAGGTTCTGAGTGGCCGGGTGTCATCGACGTTCAATATCTCTGATTGCTGCCTGAATGGCATCAATTACAAGAGGATGCTTCTCCGTTAGCAACCGAGCGTTCAAAAGCGGCAACGCGAACTTCGGTTCTTGTTGGCTAACGGGTGTGACCGCAGCTAATCTAACTCCTTCGTCTTGATCCTGCAGACATTCTTCGAGCTCAGGATATAGACGAGACGTTTTATAATTACTAGCGATCTCGCATGACCAGAAACGGACGGCTTCATTTGGACTACGGAGTGACGTTTTAAGCGAATCGATGACAATGGTTGGATTGCATTTGGACAATAAAAGCTCGACATCACAATAGGAACCACATCCGTCCATTCTCCCAAAGCAGTTCAATAACAGGGGGACGCATTCTTCAGACGGATTCTGTTTCAGGTAAGTACGAACAGACAACCAATCATCAAGCGTCTGTTGATCAAGGTCGTCGTCGTCTGGAAAAGGCTGATGTTTTGACAAAAAACTTATTGCTATTTTGAGATTCATGTTACGGTGCCTGACTAATAGACCTCATTTCCAGTAAGCCCCAGTTCCGTCCAACCTGCAATGTTATCGCTCCTTAACTTATTCAATTGTTGATTTACGAGTTGCTTCGCGTCATCGGCACTATACGCCTTCTCATCTATGAGCCACTTCTTCAGGAGCGGCCGCAATTCATTGATGTCCTTATTCAATCGTTGACGGAGAGTGCTGCCCGCAATTTTCGGCCGGTTTGTCGTCGATAGCTCTGGATGAATAGTCCTCGGGATATTGATCGTGGGTGACGTACTATACGACATGGGAGTGGCTGCAGCTTGCACGGAATGATGAGGAGTAAAATCTTGCGTAATCCCAGCCTCCCTATTGGCACGATACGACGAACCGTGTGAGCCGACATATAGAGGCTCTCCAGGCTGTGGTTCAGGGCAAGTTTTCTTGCCCTTTGTTTTATTTCCGCCATTATGCACCAAAATTACTTGTTCGCCAATCAAGTAGACGTGGGCGAACTGAATTTCGAGGTTGTAAACCGGGACGAACTTGCCCTGTGGAACAACCGCCGCGACTTTCGGCGTTTTGCCGGTGAGAGCCCTCAGGTGTTCTCCCACTGTCAGCTCATCGGCTCGGACGTAGTCTTTTCGGTCTTCGCTCCAGAAGGGGTGGTTGCCGGTCGCGCCGATGGGTTCTTCTGAGCCTTCGACGTAGACGTCGACGACTCGGGCCGACTGATGTTTGAACGTGTCGGTGACAACTCTGTCTGGGCCGGGACGGATGACAGGGCAGGGTCTGATACGTCGAATTTCTGCCCGGCCATCGATGCCGCACTCGGGAACCGAGATCTGCATTGTCTGATGCGACAATGCGAGTTGCTCTTCGAGCCATTTGGCGGGTCTCAGCAATGAAACCTCGGCCCGGGTTCCATCTTTCTTGGGAGCCCGTAGGTCGATTTGTTTCCAGGTGGCTGGGTCGACGTCTGCACCGAATTCCTGGTCGTGGTCGCCACGCTCTTCGTCGACGGCAACTCGTTCACCGAGTTCGATCGATTCAATGGATTTGAATTCAGCGTCCTGGAGTGGATCGTTGGGATCGGAGTCACTCAACACGCTCGCTTGCAGCGGTTGGAGTGCCATCGTGTTGCCACTCCAGAGCCCCTGGAATAGACGCATGGATCCCAGTAGCAGCCAACCGCACATCCACCAAACGCTGCCACGCTGATTCACGGTGGTAGTCGGGACGCAGAAAAGGCGCGCAGGAACCGTCATACGGTAGTTTTTCTGCCCCTTGGAAAAGATAGACCAGTTGAATCAGGAGTTCGTGTTCAGGTGAAGGTGTACTACACACAGATTGAATTCAACGTTATGTGTTGTCATTGCCAAACTTTGCAATCCAACCTTTATCACCGTAGATCTCGCCCGCAAGGCCGTCCGATACTTCGCGAAGATCAGAAACGCCCGTTTTACCCACGCGTATGCCCAAGCTGATTTGCTCTTCCTCTTCAACCAATGAAAGAAAATGATGTAGCACCGTGTCAACAATTTCCGGCAGTAACTTCGCCAACATATCTTTCGCTTTGTCTCCCGCCAACGCAAATTCCTTGCGAACGAGTTTTGCTCGATCTCCCTTCATCCGACCATCAATGATCATCCGCCAGTCGTTGATTACTCGGTCTCGAACTTTGGTGATTAACAACTTTCCAAATGCGTCTAACGCAGGATTTGCCATTTTATTTTAGACTCCAAAGTTTTATTGATTCCAAGGAATTCCAGATGGTCCTGTGACCCCCTGGCTTTGCAAATTGCGAAGAGATTCAGCGACCAATGACCTTGCCTGTTCCTTTGTTGCACCACCAGCAACGAGCGCAGCGCGAGCGATTCGAGAGTGGGCTGCAAGAGTGTTTGGTTTCCCACTTGCATCCAGTTTGTCAAACTCCTGCCGTTGTTTTTTCGTCATAGCAGTGTGGTCCCAGCCGCGGCTCGTCATGTAATCTTGGCTCACCGCAAATGCGTCATACTTGTTATAGCTTGCATCATCTTTGAAGCCCGATTGCGCATGAACATGATGACCCCCTACGTCTCGATATTCACCCTTCTCCCCGGTATGTGTCTTGCATTGTCCAGCGGCTTTGGTTGCGGCTTTTGGTGCGTTATGCACCAAGAGCGTTGTGTCGCCGATATAATAAACATGGGCACTTTGGATTTCCAGGTTGAAGACTTGGGCATACTCGTCTCGCGGGATGATCTCCGAGACTCTTGGCGTCCGTTCATCGAAAGTTCGCAGTCGTTCTCCCGCCTTCAGTTCGTCAGCTCTAACGTAGTCTTTTCGGTCTTCGCTCCAGAAGGGGTGGTTGCCGGTCGCGCCGATGGGTTCTTCTGAACCTTCGACATAGACATCGACGACTCGGGCCGACTGATGTTTGAACGTGCCGGTGACTACTCTTCCCGGGCCGGGACGGATGACGGGGCAGGGTCTGATACGTCGGATTTCTGCCCGGCCGTCGATACCGCACTCGGGGACCGAGATCTGCATTGTCTGATGCGACAATGCGAGTTGCTCTTCGAGCCATTTGGCGGGTCTCAGCAATGAGACTTCGGCCCAGGTTCCATCTTTCTTGGGAGCCCGCAGATCGATCTGTTTCCAGGTCGCGGGATCGACGTCTGCACCGAATTCCTGGTCGTGGTCGCCACGCTCTTCGTCGACGGCAACTCGTTCACCGAGTTCGATCGATTCAATCGGTTTGAATTCCGCGGCATCCAGGGACTCGTAGTCACGTGAAACGCTGGCGGACAGCGGTTGCAGGACCGACGCGTTTGTGCCCCAGAGACCCTGGAACAGGCACAGGCAACCCAGCAGCATCCAGCCACACATCCACCAGACGCTGCCACGCTGATTCACGACTTCGGTTTTGGGTTGCGGAGCGGATTTCGGCAGCCGAGTTGCTGCTGAAATCGTTGGTCGACCTTTGATACGGGACGTCGAAAGCTCAGGTTTCGAAGGACTGAGAACCGGTTGGTGATTGAGGTCCGGGGCTGCAATCACTGGCGGGTCACTCCCAATGATTCCGAGTTTCACCACGGATTGGGAAATCCGTGCTATGGTATTGAACGATACGCCGATCCCGATTGGATGAACTGGATCGGGGTGATCTGGAGGATCTGACGGATGGGCTTTGATCAGTGCTCCCAGGGAAACTACCGAGTCCTTCGTGGTCGTTGGATTGTCTTTCGGAGTCGCCAGGGAAAGCGACGGCACGTTGGGCGCCTCCTTCGAAATCCGTGTTTCGTCCGGCGGAGTCTCGGGAATCGAGAATGGCACGCTCAGCTGTTTGTCATGGCTTAGCATCGGAGCATTATTGACTTTCGCAACATTGGCAGGGCCTCCCGCAAGGATTGAGCGGCGAGACGCACCTTCCACCGCGATCGGCCGCCAGGCGGATCGATCCTCAGTTTTTGCAGGCGACGTTTGCGGAGTCCAGGATTGGTTGATTTCAAAGCCGCCATCCCGGGTGGGTTGGAACGTCGTCTGGTTGGGCTCGTCCACGGTTTCGAGGTCATCCAGATGGGCGAAGAATTCGTCGAGTGATTTTTCTTCCATGGTGCGAGGCCTCTTCTGTGAAGAATTTGTGCGTGGCAGTCCAGCCAGGGCAATGGGGACAGTCGCTGTCGCGATGAGGACCAGCATCCAGTCGATCCCCATTCCCTCGTCGGTCTTCGTGGCCTGTGCCGCGACATCGGCCAATGAAGTTCCGTGCCGTGACATGACGACTGGCGTTCCAGCAACGAAGCAGCCGAAGGCTCCGCCACCGATCCCCGGTGTGACGGCGCCTTGCAACAATCCGCTGGCGACGTCCCAGGGCGTGGTCTCACCGCTCGCCAGAGCCACCCCGGTTTCGATGATGTCCATGCCGTCCTGGATGGTCTGCATGCCTTTGACCACCTTCTGGAAGTTGGAACCGCAACGGAAGGGGGCTCCGCCCGAGACGGTGATCACGATATTCATTCCCGTGCCGGCAATATTGCCGACCCATTTCCCCCCGTTGAAGGCATCCTGATTGCCATAGATCGGGCCAACGCCGAACCGTTCCAGATCAACACCCAGGACCTGATTGGTCATCGCCACGCCACAACCCACGGCAGAATCGACAGCCCGGCCATCAGCAATCGTCTGCGGAATGGCCACCGCGAGCTCGTTCATGAAGACGTCAAAATGCTTCATGATCAGCCAGAAGTCGCTCCACAGGCTGTTCAGTTCGCTCACGGCCTGACTGATGGAGTTGGCGTAAGGCGCGAACCACCCGATCACCGTTTCGAATGCATAATCAATGGCCTGCCCAATCGTCGGTTCGCCCATGTGGCTAAGCATGGAAACCATGGCCGACGTGACTGATGCGACGACAGGATCTTCGGGAACGTAGATGTCCTGTTGAATTGTCGTGACCCAGGACGACGTCGTTGTCTGGAAAGTCGAATTGCCGCTGGTCGTCGTCCCGCCACCGTTTGGATAAGTGAGAGTATTACTATTTGACGTGCCAGACGTCGACGTGATGGTTTGTGTGTACTGATCACCGTTGAGGTGGCCTTTCAACTGCATCGAACCCGAGACCGATGTGCTGCCTGATCCGCTGGGCATCGGGCTGCCCGGATCATTAATGATCGCCTGATATTTGTCGGTCGAGACGTAGCTGTTGAATTGATAGTCATCCAGTTTGAGCCAGTACGTCTTATCAATGGAATGCAGCAGTGCTCGATGGTTATGATTGTTCGAGTAGGTCGTCGTTAAATCATGTGCTTGTGTCCATTTCGTATTGATAATTCCGGACGACGTATTCTGGGCATGTTCCACACTGCCGCCGACAGACGACCCCGAGTCAACATAATAGCCCATTCCCTTGGCGTCACGGGATTCATGCACCTCGTGATGCGTCTTATCATTAGACGTCGTCAGATCGTTGTAGCCTTTGTTGATGTCGCCGTTTTCGCGTGTCTCCCAGCTGCTTGTGACTTTCGTCTTGGAATCGAAAACGTCATTTACGTTATAGCTTGTCGTGCTGGGCGCGATCGTGCTATTCGTCAAGGATTCCGTACTGTCTTTGACATCGTGAGTCCAGTAGTAGCCAAGCGAGGCATCGAATCGTGTGAAAGGAATGCCGCCCGGCCCCACCATTGCCGGCATGTAGGTTTGCACGCCTCCAATTGTGGGACCTGGTGTAAAGGCATAGCTATTACCGGGTGCGGTTATAGCATGGAGCGATTCAGGCTGATCGGTACGGTCCACATCAGAATGCCAGGTGGCAGTTTCCGTCACCGTTTTGGCGCCGGTGATGTTCGACGTCTGAACGGTCTCGGAAGAAGACTTGTTCCCCTTATCGGTTTCATTCAGAACATCGTACAAGATGTTCATATATGATGACGGATTTGACATATCCCAAGTGAACGTTGTGGAATCAATTTTATTATTCCAATTCTCTGTCTGCTTGGTTGTCGTCGACGTACCGGCGTTCGTCGTGAATCCGCCGGCCTTCGTCAGCTCCCAGTGGGAGTAGTCGTCACTGGAATCGGTATCGACAATCGTATCCGAATTGTGCGCGTCGACCATGACAATAACGTGCATCCCTTTTGTCGGCGAATAGACGAAC
>JAQGHT010000791.1 GCA_028291565.1 Planctomycetaceae bacterium
CGGAATGTGATCTGGACCGTAGTCGTTCCGACGAGATAACGTCGAATGGTTGATGGAGCCCCCCGACGGTCCGCCTTTCCGATTCGCAGTCGCACTTTCGTCGCCTCACGCTCGGTTTCCATCGCCGACAACTTCTCCGCACGGATTTTTTGAACTAATGGGATTTGCTCGGGTTCAGGAACCTGCGCGACAGCAACCAAATGGCGGCGACTGAGTGGTCCACGAGGATCTGCCCGAATTTCTATTTGAATTTCCGGGGCGATCTTCTGCAGACTGAGGAGCCGGGAGATTTCACTTTTCGGCTTGCCCGTCAGTTTCGCAATGTCATCCTGGGAGAGACCGTGATCATCCCGCAGTTTGATCAGCGTGTCGGAGAGCTCAAAGGGTTGAAGATCCACACGTTGCCAGTTTTCAATGATCTGCTCGACGAGTAGTTCCTTACGATGCGATGACGCTGTTCCGGCCGGCACCTCCTGAATAATGCAGGGGATCGCGGAAAGTCCTGCCGCCGTTGCCGCCCGGAACCGCCGCTCTCCCGAGATAATCTGATAATGCTCCCGTTCAGGGTTGTACCACACATGAATCGGTTGGCGGATTCCACGTTCACGGACGGACGCCGTCAATTCCTGGAGTCTCTCCGTATGAAATTCCCGTCGCGGCTGCTCGGGATCGGGTTCGATCCGGGTGATATCGATAACGTGGGCACCCTTGAGGCGAGCCACCCCTTCCGTGCGGGGATCGAGTTGCCTTTCATGCTCGAAGGGCAGGCTCGGCGTTGCGCGAAACACCTGCTTTGCGGCTTCCGTCGCTGACGCAAACGAGTTTTTCGATTCGGCTTTCGACTTCATCGAAGAATTGACGGGCGATGGTGGCGGCGCTGCTTTGGGGGGCATGAAGGGTGATGGGAATGGCGTCGGTAACGGCACGCTCGAATGCTGACAGATCCGGTAGTACCGTGTCAAAGGTTCGTTCACCAAAATGTTCCCGAAGCTGCCGCAGGTAGGCTTGCTGGTACGCGCGACGCGGCTTGAACCGTGAGATCAGGTAGCCGAGAAGTTCGAGTCGCCGGTTAAAGGAATGCTGTACATATTCAACCGCTGCAGTCACCTGCATGATGCCCTGTGCTCCCCAGTCGGCGGCTTCCAAAGGGACGATCACCGCATCACTCGCACAGAGTGCAGCAAAGGACGCCAGCGACAGTCGCGGGGGACAGTCAAAGACGATGTAATCGTAGAGCGGCCTGAGCGACTCAATCGGATCGATGAACGACCGGTGCAGATCCTGCCGTTCCCATTCGACCTGATTCGAAAGATCGAAGGTCGCCAACTTCGACGACGATGGAATGAGATCGATCTGCGGATATGACGTTCGGAGAATCAAATCCCGTGCTTCACAATCGAGAGCCGGATTCAGAAGTACTTCGATGCCCGGTTTTCCGTCCCGCTCGCGCACAAATGAGTTACTGAGGTTTCCTTGCGTATCCGTGTCGATAAGTAATATTCGCTTCCCCCGCTCCTGACAGACGGACGCCAGCAGCCACGACGTATGGGTTTTCCCCACCCCGCCCTTGAGGTTGAGGACTGTGATCGCATGGGCGCGGTGTGGTGGGTGGGCAGACACGAGGGACAGCGTACCACAAGAGAGATGTTTCGCAATCGACTCCAGCCAGCCTTTCAAGGCAGACCGTCAAGCGTAGTTCTTGGGACTGTTTGGTAGACTCTCGACTTGATGACACGCTTGTCTGATGAGCAATCCATTCCGGCCAAGAAAGTCTCGTTCACCGCGAAAGCCCAGCTCTCGCTCGTCGAACATGCTCTCTGCCCGCTCGACTCCGATCGTTC
Organism: Planctomycetaceae bacterium; assembly: GCA_028291565.1. Lineage (GTDB taxonomy): Bacteria > Planctomycetota > Planctomycetia > Planctomycetales > Planctomycetaceae > JAKFVC01. Next base: position 1,842 of record JAQGHT010000791.1, read on the forward strand.
GCTACAACCAGGATTTTGCTTTGAAACGCAGTACCTGTTTACCGATCCAAACCGGAACCGCAAGACCGCGAAGGTGCGGATCGGAACGCTCGACGGTCTCTCCGCTCACGACGAATTTTATCTCTGGGGACTTCTGTCGCTGGCTGTCAGCCAGCCGGAGGCGTCTGCGGATTTCTATGCGACACCGTACTATTGTTTGAGGAGACTGGGTGTCATCACGGCGGAGAAGAAAGGCGGCCGCGAATTTGAACTCTTCCGAGCCGCACTCAAGAGACTCGCGGGTGTCCGGTATCAGAACGACCATTTCTATGATCCTGTCCGTGGGGAACACCGCTCGGTTTCCTTTGGGTTTCTGAACTACAGCCTGCCACTCGACCTTAACTCCAACCGAGCCTGGCGATTTGCTTGGGATCCCATTTTCTTCGAACTCGTTGAGGCTGCGGGCGGAGCCCTGGCTTTTGATTTGCACCGGTACAAGGAATTCGATGTCGCCACACGTCGCCTGTATCTCTTCCTGAAAAAACTCTTCTGGCGACAAGACGTCACGTCGGATCTCGATCTCCGGCATATCGCAGTTCACGTACTCGGGTTCAATGAAACCCTCGAAACAGCACGGTTGAAGTGGAATGTCCGCCACTGTATCGACGAGCTTTTGGCTGCGGAGTTGATTCTCTTGCTGCCGGGAACAGCATCTTCCAAGGATGTCTTTTCCAAAAAGGCGAAGGGCCATTACACGTTTCAGTTACATCGAGGCCCGGCGTTTGAACAGCCGCTGCCAGCAACTTCGTTTGCCGCGCAGGACTCTGCTCTGTTTGATCCCCTGAAACAGATCGGGTTCGACGAGCGGGCGATTACACACATCCTCAAGACCTATTCTCCGAGACTGATCGAGCAATGGGCGGACATCACGCTCGCCGCCCGGGAACGCCAGGGCGAGAAATTCTTCACAAAAAGTCCTCAGGCGTACTTCACAGATAATCTCAAAGCGGCGGCAGCCGACCGCCGCACACCTCCGGACTGGTGGCGGGAACTGCGGAAGCGGGAACGCGAGCTGGAACGGGAACAGGAACAATCGAAGTCCCAACTGCTGTCGACTAAGGGGACGTCCTTCGAAGACTATCTCAAGCATGAAGCCCGCGAGGCATTCGAGAAAACAATGCAGCAGCTCCTCAGCGATCTCGAACGGAGCGGAAAGTCAGCCGGCGAAGCTCGGAGCCATGCCCAAGAGCTGACTCGGGCACACTTCTGGAACCAATTCCGAAAAGAACATCCAGAAGTCGGCAATACAGACCGGCCCCAGCTGCTCGGATCGTTTTTCAAGCAACCGCGATGAAGCACATAGCCCGTGCATCAATACCGCTCGACCTTGGTGGACTTTGCGGGATGTTTTTCATGCCTCTGATAGTGGACTTTGAAGAATGGTTCTTGAAAACCTGGTGGACTCCACGGTACGTTTTCTCATGAGTCGAGGTGGAGATCTTCCTTACTGTAAGCCGTTGGGAGAAACTTTCGGCCCTACGCCAAAATACTGTTATCAAAACGTTCTATTGTTAAACAAAAGGAACGGGCTTTCGCCCGTCTGCTTTTTGAAAGAAAAAAGGACGACAATTTATCAGTATCAGACCATCATCGACGTTTCACAGCAACGAGGCGCCAGACCGTAGAACGGATCGGCGATCATCGCCGCAGCCGGCCCTGCGCCCCCGCCGACCACAGGTCGAGCGAAAAGGGGCCGCCCGCTGCGGAAATTCGCCACTTATCAGGGGACCACGCTCGCGAGGCTACCGCCCGCGAGACCCCGGTCTCCGACACGCCGGCTGTTCGTACCTCACAGACCTTGGCGGCTCCGACCGGGGTCTCGCGGCCTAACGGCGACCGCGAGCGTGTCCCACACTCTTCCCCGGCGACACCGCCGGACACCACGACTGAGCGCGGCACCACACCTCTTTTTCGCCACAGAACGTCGCCGGAGGAGCCGCCAACCCCAATACATCGATTAGCCCACACCGCGTGTCGGACGATGCACCACAGGTGCATTTGCGATCAATTCCGCGCCTGCCAGGGCGCGTCGCGCCGTTTTGGAGCCAGGCTTCACTTCACCTATACCCCTCGAAGTAAGGATTCCGTGATCTCTGAACCGCCATTTCCGCTGGCGCGACAGACCAAAATGGGTGTATGATATCCATCAGATCCACCCCACAATGCTTCCCCTGAGTGACCCCCAGCGGCAACTCCTCGATGCCGACGCATTGCGTCCGGTGCAGATTGTCGATGACGAGACGAAGCGAGTCTACTACGTCATTTCTGCGGATCTGTTCGAGCAAATCCGGCCGCTCATTCCCGACACAACGTTCGAGCCACGGGAACTTGCTCCGCAGCTCGCCAAGACTGCCGCCGCAGCCGGCTGGGATGATCCGGTGATGGCTGCCTACGACCACTACGATGACCGCCATCCCGCCTCTTAATCGCGGCGATGTCGTCCTGCTTCCGATCACCTTCGTCTCCGGTCCCGGCGTGAAGGTCCGGCCCGCAGTCGTCGTGCAGAGTGACCGACTTAACCGCAAACTCACGTCGGTGATGGTCGCAATCATCACATCCACCAATGCGAGAGCGAAACTGGAGCCGACACAACTATTCATTGACCTGGCGACCAAGGACGGCCAGCAGACCGGGCTACTGCACGATTCAACCGTGAAGTGCGAGCACCTCGCAACGGTGGATCGCCGGGATGTTCACCGGGTGATCGGCCGCTTTTCAGACACTCTTCTCCACTATCTCGACTCCTGCCTCATATCGGCTCTTGATCTCCGACATCGCGAGACCGAAGAAACCGCTCAATAATCTGCCAATCCTGGATCGTGAGCGATTCCGGCTGGCGACCTTTGAAGTGCCCGCCGTACATGGACTCCGACCAGCCCAGCCGCACATCGCAGTGCTGGGACAACTTCCAGAGGGCCTCCTTCATGCCCGTTTCGCCTGGTGCATCGCAGTCGAGCAACAGCGTGACGCGATGATTTCCGACAAGCTCTGCCCAGCGAGTGATCTTCATCACTTGATCGTCGGTGATGATATTGGACATCAGGCCGACTGCAGGTATGCCAAGACTGTCGAGGGCGATCACGTCGTTGGGACCTTCCACGATGATGACGCTAAGATCATGCAGTTTTTCGCGATAGCCAGGCTCTGAAAGCCGGCTGGCTTGTTGGCCAAAGAGTTCGAGACCCCGGTGGAAACCTTTCACGAAGTGAAATTTCTCTGGCTCGCGGCCGAGTTTGTCCCCGCGTTCCCATTCCAGCTTCTTGTGTTCATGCTGAGGGTCTCGACCAAACCAAGTGAGAATGTCCCCACGTTCCGAAAGCAGGGGATAGACGATCATTCCCCGCATCGTGCCGCCGGTTCGGTCACTGCCCGCATCGCGTGGCAGGTATCCCATGCGCCACTTGCAGCACAAATCGGGCGTTAAAAACGGACGTTTGCGAAAGTAGGCTGACGCAAAAGGTGTCATTGAGCCTGGCTCAATCAAGAATTTATCATCGAGCGACACGAGACTGCGGGCTCGCTCATTGGGCGAGAGCCGGAGCGGAATGTTGACAGTTGGTTCGGATTTCTCTGACTTGTCGGCAATCGCTTCGGATGACGCTTGAGGAACTGCAGGCTGCGGGGTTGCGAGAACTCTCTGGAGCATCGCCTGCAGGTCGGTGGCAATCTCCTTGAAGCGGTCACCGCGGGGCCGGCCGCCGGCGCTTGCACCGGGTTTCAGCAGATCACAGACCGAAATCAGATTGCCGCCTTGGGGACACCCATACTGATGACATTTCCACTGCTTAGCAGGGTGACTCACCTGAAATGACAAAGCCCGATCTCCGGTTTCCGCAGTCTTTCCACAGTTCAGAAAGCAGCGCAATCGGATTTCGTCCCCGACTTGGGTGATCGCCGGCAGCGTCACGCCATAGAACGCCGCGACCTGTTCCAGGGAGATTCGCGGGAGCAATTCGTCAACATTCACGTATGAGCGCTTGTCAGGTGGCATGGTTCTTTTGAAATACACAACAGAAAGATTGGAGTCATGCTATGCTCCGTCTCATCCTATGGCAAACGCCGTCCATTCTACCCTCATCACGCCGCGTGACATTGAGATTCTCTCGAGCCTCGACCGCCATCCGCTCACAATCGAGCAACTTCTTGCGTTAAGTGAAACATTCTCCGCCCCTTTCACGAGCGATTCGCGGGTACGTGGACGGATGCAGCGACTCCATGAAGCTGGCTGGATCCGCCGCTATCGCTATGCGACAGCATTGCGCGGGACGCCGGCCGACTATTTCCTTCTTACCCCGCTCGGCTTTCAGATCCTACATGGAGCGAATGCCGTCCCGCCGTCGAAGCGAGCGTTTTCGGAAATCGGCGTCGCCCGTCACCATCATACGCGGAGCCTTACTACCTTCATCATTAAGACTGCGATTTCCGGACATCGCCGAGGCATTGCGATGATCGATTACTGCCGCGAGAATTCACTCCGACTGGAGATTGGCACGGAGTACCTCTTTCCCGATTGCGCTTTTCAAATGCAACCCAAAGACGGTGCATCATTCAACTTTCTCGTCGAAATCGACTGCGGAACGGAGCGGATCCGATCGAAGAAGGATGCCGACAGCCTGGAACGCAAGATCCGGCTCTATGATCGATACCAGGATCAGCTTCCAAGCCGATTCCGTGTCTTATTCGTGACGACGCGGTCCGAGGACCGTGTCCATCACATACTGGAGGCTGCCGCCGCAGTTGTTCGCAATCCCCGCCGGGGCCTCATTTATGCGGTGAGTCTCGAACAGTATCTCAAACATTCCGATCCCCTGACAAGTCCCTGTTTTCTCGACCACCGCATGGAACGCAGATCGCTCATTCCAGTCACACCGAATATTGATCGGGAAAACAACACACAGATCGTCACAGACGAGACTTTGTCGCAAGTGGGATGACAAGTTGTCTGTGCTATGTTGAGCGTCCTGCGTTTGGGAAATTGCAACATGCGCACGGCGGATGGACGTCTTCGCCTCCGCCAGCCCTCTGTCGCCACAAGCCGTCGGTCCGCATTCCCGGCGATGTGTGGCGCATCGACGGGAGTGTCCGATGAATCGGCTCGATTCCCTCGATCCCGCTTCACAGACGGCCACGCCGCATTTGTCACTTTCTCCATGACCAGGCCCCGCCCCGGATGAATTGTGGCTTGTTTGAAGGGGCGGGGTAATCCATTTCATGCGATCGCGATGGAGGACTTCGTGAGAAAATTCTTCATGCCAGAATTGTCGCTGAGCAAAGGCTGCCTCCTGTGGCAATGAGCACGGCGTTGCTTTCAAATTGAAGCCACCGTAGGATTTGTAAGGGTGAATAGGCTGGGGATAGATCAAACGACAAGTGCGACTCAAACGAGAAACAATTGGACATCAATTGTCCGTGAACAGATCCGTTGCCTACGTCTTTCCCGGTTCGGTGTGGGTAAAACCACGTAAGACGCGAAGGACCGGCTCGATTTTCATGACGAACCGGCTCGCAATACGGAAGCATTGACGAACTGTCACATCATCGGGAATTGAACCGGAATGTTTGCAAAGCAACTTTTCATTTGCCTTCCAACGGTCGTCGTGATCGCGGGATGCATCCCGATTTGGATTGTCA
>JAQGHT010000807.1 GCA_028291565.1 Planctomycetaceae bacterium
GGGAATGGTGAACGCGACAATGCCTTAGTTGGACGAGGCATCGCGCTGGACACGGCGACGGGAATTCGGCTCTTCGCTACGAGCATAGAGCCCCGTCCGGTCGGCACTCAGACACCGGCCATGTGCCCATGTTCGTAACCGTTCCACAGACTCGGCGGCGGTGACGGCGACGGGCACGACCTGCAAACCGGCTTGGGCCAGGGGCACATCCAGCAGCGCAGACAGCCGGCAACAAGCCCGTATCTCGGCCCCCGTCCATTGCTTGTCATCCGGTAACCGCTGTTGCAGGTCGAGGCCGAACTGTTCGGCATACATCTTCCAGATCTGCTGCTTCTGTTCTGCAGCGGGCAGATCGAGGAAAAACAACCCGTCAAATCGCTCTGCCCGATAGAATTCCGGCGGCAGTTTGGAAACATCATTCGCCGTACAGACCACGAACACATCCGATTCGTGATCATTGAGCCAGCTCAGCAGGCTGCCGAACATACGCGCAGAAACACCGCTGTCGTTCTGCCCCGAATTGCTGACTCCCGAGAGGGCTTTTTCAACTTCGTCGATCATCAAAATGCAAGGAGCCATTGCATCGGCGATCTGCAAAGCTTGACGTGTCCGCTGTTCAGATTGCCCCACGAGAGACCCCATCAACGCCCCCACGTCGAGAATCAATGTCGGACGCCCGGTCTCATTCCCCAGAGCCTTACAAAAAGCACTCTTGCCACTTCCAGGCAGTCCCAAAAGGAGAATTCCCTTCGGCTTCAACCCTGGTCGTTGGCGGTTGCTGGATTGCAGGGAACGCAGGCAGAACGCTTTCAATGACTCCAAGCCGCCGAGTTCCTCAAAGGAATTCTCACCGCAGTACAAGGACAGCAGGCCGCTCTTCATCAGCGACTGCGTCTTGAGTTCCCACAATGTGCTCGGCTCCAGCCTCCCGTGACGGACAAGGCTCAGCGAAAAGGCTCCTTCCGCTTCGTATCGAGTGAGGCCAGCGGCGGCGTCCAAAACCTGATCAAGTTCCTGCCCTGACGGCAGTTCTTGTTCTTCCGTTGCAATTGCTGTGGCGATGGCTTGGAGCTGACTCCGATCAGGCAGCTCGTGTGGCAGGATGACAAATAACCGTTCCAACTCCACCGGCAATTGGATCACAGGCGCCAAGATCACGACGAAAGTGCGGTGCATCTTGCCCTGCGCGAGTTGATGCTCCAGGGCCTGGATGATTTCCGCACTTCCCAGGAAACGGTGGAAGTTTCGCAAAACGAGCAACGAAGCTCCTTCGGACGTGGCCATCCCCGACATTGCCCGAATCGCAGCCAGCGGATCCGACATCATTGCCGCAGCAGCGGTCGTAGTGCCCGATGTCACTCCGAGTGACAAGCCACGATCCAGATCCCATACGGCCAGTCGCCAGGTTTGTTTCCGGCACAGTTCGCCGATTTCACGCAAGGCTTCGTCCGGTTCAAAGGTGTGGATATACAAGCCGCTGAAAGCGGCACAGATATATTCCGACAGGGTTGTCGACAGGGTGTTCATAAAGGACTTTCTGATTGAGGAAGAGGTCAAAGAATGCAAAAACCACTCACGGTGAGTGGTTGAAATGGTTCATCGAGTTGTTGCTGCTGTCGAGATTGGTCGGTAAATTCACGTGTCACCGACTGCGTCTGTGATGGCCCGCAGCCAGGAAAGTAATTCACCGGCTGGATCACTTTGAATCAGCATCGCCAAAGTCATTCGATCGACTGCATCCGTGTTGAGCCATCGTTTTGCTTGATTCGCCATTCGACGGCGGGCTCTCGGTGACAGCTCTTCCCACTCCCGGTCATGAGGCCGGCACAAAAACCAATTGCGAGCGACTACGGTACTCATTCGCGTGTCATTACTGACCTGGATCAGACCGCCTCCAGCATCGGAAATGGCAGCCGAATGCAAATAGTTTTCCAGGCTGTGCTTATTCAACAGCAATGCTCGGCAATTAGGTCGACGATTGATGAGCGCTACTACTTCCTGGCGAATCGCCGTTTCAGGTGCGATCTCGCGGTCATAGAGATGAAACTCGGGACATTTGAGCGCGGCAAACCGGTTGGACCACGAAACGATGCGCCCTCCACCAAACGGAACAAAGATCACTCGTCCGATTTGCTCCAACAACCCCAGATATGGAATCGATGGATCCTCAAGCTGCAATCTCGCCGTTAAAAGTCGCAGGAAATCAACATCGTAAGCACCTTCCACGACGATCAACACTGGGGGCGGCTTAGGATGGATAGTCGGATTGGGAGAATTCAGCGCATCGCTATGATTTGTGAGATCTCTAAGATTTGCTAGACTCATTAATTGAGAATCTCCAAATGTAGTTGGGAAGGATTCAGACGCATTCTGTCTCGGATGCTTGTGAAGAGAGTTGCGCCTGATAAAACTCGGACGTCAGTTGTTCGTTCATGGTCTGCCCTAGAGCTCGTTCGATGAATTGGCTGCCCAAGCGGCAGGTTGCCCCATCAAATCCCTTCGTCTGGACTTCGGACTGACCGGCGGGACTGACAATGATTTCGATCGATGGCATGATTACACTCCGACTTGAATGGTGACTTTGATTGAGCCATCGGCGAGCGGTTGCTCGATGGCGGAATGGCCAAGACGGCGCGCTTCCAATTTGGCTTTTTCAACCGCATAAATTTGAAGGAAATGATCGAGATGATGCTGGTCGCCCCAGCGACCGCCGTAATTGTCAAAACAGAGCTGCCCCTGTTCGACGTCGCAGACGACTGGATAGGTCCACTCAGGCAGTTGCACCTTCCAACCGGTTGCAGTCGCGTTGAACAGTGCGATGATCGTAAATTCGGGTTCAGGCAGTTGCAACCGCAGGCATGCACTCGAAATGGCCGCGGGATCTCGAACTTGCGTTTGGATTGTGACGATGTGTGACATGATCGGCGTTCCTTATTTGTGAACAAATATAAGCTTCAAAGAGACGGGGACAGCTTTCCCGGTTGGATGTGATCACTTTGGTGTCGAAACAACCACATCTTGATTCGTTGTTTAAGTCCGAAGTCTCCGCTTTCGAATGATTTCTCGGGCGATCATTTTAATGAGTTGTTTCACTGACGGATTCGGTGTCGGTTCTCTTCTGGCTTCTGATTTAATGCCTGTCAGCGGATCTCCATTCGCCATTTTGTGACTCCAAAGAAATGAAACAGCCACGTCGAGTTTTACTCGGCGTGGCTGAAGGATGAGCTTAGGTCAGTCAAATCATCGAAAACTACGCGGTCGCTTCGTCTGAATCCGCGACTAGACGAAATCGTGGATGTAGATGGCGGCGGAATTTGCTGTAATCTTCCGGCGGTGCTGTCTGCAATTGGTAGGGATCGTCGATTTGCCGCAAATCCATCTCCTTTCGCAAATTGATGGCTTGCGTCACAAAAGGGAATGTTACTCCAAGCTGCACTACAACGACTTTTTCTGTTAATCCCTTGGCTTTCAGCTTCTTGAAGTCTCCTCGAATTGCGACTTGCTGAACTGGATCAAATAAATCCACTTGGATGGGAACATGCCAAGGATATCTGATCGTACATTTATCGCTCGAAACCGTTTTTGGCATCCGGATTAGGCAAAGGCATTTCCAATATGCTGTATTTGCCGTAACACCGAGTGACAACAGCCAAAAACCAAAGCGTCTGGTCGAATGGCCAGCTGCTTGGGCGAAATTTGGAAAAAGAATGTCGTTTTTGAAAATAGGTCGAGATCAGGGTTTTCCGCTACGCTCAATATCTTGCGAGCTAAGGCGGGTTGAATCGCTTCTGCTCGGGTTGCGAGACACATCCTGTGCGAAGCGTTCGCAGATACGGTTTGCCATTAAGACCAGCAACCGATGCAATGTTGATCCGGGGCGAATTGGAGGCGAAGCGGGCGATTTTAATTGAGACATTGTGATCCTTTGCAGCAATGCATAAAAAAAGACCTTGAGCTGGAAGCTCAAGGTCTTTTGGGGAGTGAGATGTCTTTGACAAGAATTACACGAGTTTCGGTGGAACATAACCCTCAATCGGTTGAAACTTAAAATGGCTTGCTTTGTGTCGCCTCAGCTTCTTGTAGTCGTCGGGCGGTTCGGTCAACATGATGTAGGGAGTCAACAGGCCGAGTTCCTGCATTTTGCGTTGAAGAGCCAATGCCCTTTGCAAAGCGGGCTGCGTCGGCTTCTCGTCGATCAGTTGGCAGGCATCTCGCTGTTTGTGCCTCGCTGCATTCAATTCGACAGCCTGTCGTCGGATCCGTTCACGTTGGGGAGCCTTAAAAACATCCAGCGTGACAGTGGTTGACAACAATGCCTGAAGGCCATCAACCAGTCGAGCGTCGGGGCAGATACCCGAAAGATCAAGTCTCGCTTGGATACGGGGGACAGGGTGACCGCCGTCGCAAAGTCGAACAAGATACATATGAAATTCCGGAACCAACTCTCGCATGAGCAATCCGAATTCTGCGGACGTCTTTGACAAATCTTGGAAAGTCTCCTCCATCATTTTCCGCAAGGCTTGAGGAGACGCCGGCAGTTCGAGTCGACGATGGGCGGCCCCTTCCAACCGATGACGAGCTCCTTTCAAAATGACCGCGCGGCGTCCGACATCGGCAATTCGTTGGTCGAACATGTCCTGCGGTCCATATTTTGCGATCCCATCGAGGACGTTCCTGCGTTCTCGTTCCAGAACTTCCTCATCGCGTCGGATTTTCAAAAGCTCCGCATCTACGGAATGAGATTTGTTCGCGTCAGCGACAAGAGTACGGAACTGTTCATCAAATCCTTGAAGAGAATTCAAGCGATCGAAAATGGCGGAAGTCACTCGATCCACGAATAAGGGGCCATTAAACCCCACTGAATTCCAGCATTTCGACTCACGGCTCTTTGCACACATGAGACTATCCGTGAGCCCATTTCCGCCCCAAACAAAGTGACCGCCACAGTACCAACAGGTCCCGAATTGTCCTGGAAACCGAGTCTCTTTTCGACTGACACGGTAACGTGGGTCTTGGCCATTCTTGCGAGCCCGAGAAAAGCGTGCGTTCTTCTCGGCCGCCGCCGCCAGGATTGGATCGACTTCTTCCGAAGCAAAATACGCCAGATGGGGGCAATCAATAAAAATCGGACCATCTGGATTGAGAACCGAAATACGACGTCCTGATTCGTGGTGCTTGATCGTTTTCCGTGTTCCCCGCTGCGGCATCCCTTTCAGGATGGGGTTGCGATACAACCCCCTAATTGACGCTCCGGTCCAATCGCCTGACCGCCGTGAGGTTCCTCCGTCAGCTCCTTGGGCATTAAAGTGCCTCGCCACAAGCGAGTAGTTTAATGATTTCCCCAAAAGATCCATTCCTTGCCGCAGCAGAATCTCGACTTCCGGTCGGGGATCTTTTTGGACGTCAAAATAAGTCTTGCCACCATCTGGAAGAATGTAACCGAAAGGGAGATCGGCCCTGGCGCCTCCATTTTTCCGGAAGCGATTTGTTAACTTGTGCTTGAGCCGCTTCGAAGTGTGGGAATTGTGGCCGACATGCTCGCTGCAAGATTCGAGGACATCCTTTTCCCATTCAGGTTCGATCGTGTCGACGCCGTCATTTGGAGCAACGACACGAGTGCCGTGATCTACTGCAACGCCGCACAACCGCGAAGCGTCACCACCGCGAATCATTCGACCCAAGTCCTCGCAGACGACGAGGTCGATGGTACTTGTGCGTAGGAGTTGCTCCAACTCAGCGAGTTCCGGCCGATCCAACCGTTCTCCCTTCCCTTTCGTCGAAATGATAATGTATTCGACTTCTCCATCGTACAATTCGCGAACAACTTCCTTACCGTGATCGACTTGGTCTTCGAGACTCGCTTCCTTTTGAGAGGCGCATCCACTGATGCGAGCGATGATGACAATGACCGGTTTCGCCCCGTTACGAGGCACCAATTGGTGTCTAAAGTACATGTTTTCGTCTCCCAAGGGAGACAACTCGCTCCAAAACGGAATGGCACAGTGTGCCATTCCGAGTGACTACCGGTGAGAATCCGTGACTATCGATGACATCCGGTGACAAACCGCAACACTTGATGCCATTTGGCACTTACGTCATAAATGCTTATGACAACAGGTGTTGTGAAATGCATTGCGGAGTGTCCCCCCCTCTCCGCTAAAAGAACCTCCGCCGTCCGCTACTCATTGAAAAATCAGAGTTTGCGGAAGGCGGTTTGCGTTTGTCTCAGTCACGGGGGACAGGAACTGAGACAAGATCGGGCCTCTCGGGCCAGCACCAACATTTCTTTCTTCGTCATCCGAGTGCTTTCTCGCGGCACACCTCCGGTTCAGGTTAAGCGTCGGAAGACATGCTGTCGTCCTCAATGAAGTTGATTGATTGCATCGGCCTTTGACCATGGTCTGGGCGCAGATGCCTTTTATGGTGAACCATCTCGGAGCTCCGGTGGCCAGCCCAATCCTCACTTGATCCTTTCTTTGACCGAGTCAGGCCTGTCCGCCGATTGCACGCCAAAATCTGCACAGTTCCAACAAAAAAAAGAGCATACCGAAGGTGCGGTTTGTTCTTCTGGATAGGTTTGCCAGTCTAATTTCAGGTCCAATTTCAAGCCCAACCAAGCGCCCTCGCTTCGTCGAGGCTGGTGATGCCGTCAAAAGCTTTTGACAAGGCATCATCTGAAAGACTGGTTGAATGTGCTGATCTGATCAGTTGCCGCAATTCATCTTCGGGGACTCCGCGTTGAATGGCGGACATGATTTCAGGCGTGACCACAACCGCCTCGAAGACCCCCACTCTTCCGCGGTAGCCAGAGTTTTGGCAGATGCCGCAACCACGCGGTTGATATAATTCGACAGGAGGTTCCATTTCGGCTGCGACGAAAAGCCTTCGTTCGTCGTCCGTTGTCGGAACCGCGACGCGGCATTCGCGGCACAGACAGCGGAGCAGACGCTGACTCACAATGCCAGTCAGGTTTGCCGCGAGGGAGTAATTATCCGCATGGAGATCGCGCAATGCCGTGACAGTCGAAGCCACGTCGCGGGTGTGCAGCGTCGTGAACACGTAATGTCCCGAGCTGCTTGCGCGCATCGCAATTTCCAGGGCCTCGGCGTCACGAATCTCGCCGATGAAGACTACGTCCGGGTCCATTCGGAGCAGCGTTCTCAAGCCGCGTGCCATCGTGAAGTCGTGACGCGCGTTCACGCTTAATTGACGGATTCCGGCGACGCGGTATTCGACCGGATCTTCGATTGACACGATATTGCGGTCGCCGGTCCCGAGCTGTTGCAACATGGCATAGACAGTGGTCGTCTTTCCCGATCCAGTCGGTCCCGTAACGAGCACTAATCCCCCATGGTGCTGCAGCATTTGTTCAATAGCGGCGTGAGTCGAAGCAGACATGCCGAGCATACTGAGCGGCTTGGGTAATGTATCGTGTTTTAACAACCGCATCGCGACGGCATCGCCATCGCATGCGGGGACAATGGTCACGCGGACCTCCATCATATCCAGCGTGGCGGGCAATTTAAGCCGTCCTTCCATGGGAGCGAACAATTGGGTTGTATCGAAGTCGGCCATCAATTTGATTTGCATGAGCAATGGCGCGGCGAGGCTTTGGTCGAGGTGACAAAACGTCCTCAGTTTGCCATCGACCCGAAATCGGATCCAGACGCGATCAGAACTAACAGGATCGATGTGGACATCGGTCGCACGCCATTGAGCAGCCCGACGCAGTAATTCGATTACCCGGTTGGCATCCCATGCATGATCGGGACCTTCGAAAGAAAAGGTCTCATCGGCCGGCTCAATTGTTTTTTCCGCGTCCGAGTTGTGTCCACCCGGCGGCCCGCCGATCGGACAGTTTTCCGGCATCACGAGCACGGGGCAAGGCGCGTCACGCAACACCGCCTCGGCCACGCCCCCCAACACCATGTGAGCCAACCGGCTTCGACCACGCGATCCCATGACGATCGACCCGATCGCATATTCCTGAGCGTGCTGGAAGAACTCACCAGCCGGAGACCCATAGCGGACAAAGAGTTTGAAGACA
>JAQGHT010000255.1 GCA_028291565.1 Planctomycetaceae bacterium
GAATCGGGCCTGCGTCAACAGTGTGCTCCTGTAGTCATCAACGGTGCGGGAGCAAACCGTTTGCCCAATACTCTGAACATCGCATTTCCGGGATGCGATGGCGAAGCGCTGCTGGTGGCATTGGATCTCGAACAAATCTGCTGTTCATTAGGCAGTACGTGTGCGAGTGGTGCCGCTGAGCCTGCGCCCTCGTTGGTAGCAATGGGTTGTGCTCCAGAGGTCTATCGTTCATCAGTTCGATTTAGCGTCGGCCCGGAAAACACCGAAACCGAGATGCGCGAAGCGGTCCTGAGGATTGCCCGTGTCGTCGGCAAAGCACGAGCCGCGAACGGAAAATGAAAAACACAAACGCAAATCACTTACTAATCCGAGCTGGCTGCCTTGTTTTCGATCAAGGAAAAGTCTCCTGAAATCGAAATAGATAGCCGTAGGCCCAACCCCTGCACCGATTACGGAACTGAAATGGGTTCGGCAAGAGCAGCAAGATATTCCCTCGATTCAAGTTGCATTCTGTCAATTTCTGCTATGAAGCCACTTGCAGAGAGACGGTAGTTAGTCGCATTCGTTTCTATCTTGCGAAGCAATAAAAGTTGATCTTGCATGCGTCGAATTCTATCAAGCGTTGTGTTCAACTCTGTATCATTTTGGATCATCACATTACTCCACAATTTCAACGATTCCGCGCAAGGCACCATTCCGTTTCGTCTGCCAGAATTCGATTGTAGCTTGTTCGCCACCAAAAGCCGCTGGTCGACGGATCCAAAAAATGCTGGCTCCAAAATGAGTGTCAGCCATCGAGTGGTCAAGCAATAACAACGTTTCACCGCGGCAGGAAGTCGCGTCGAATGTCTCGTCAAAGACCATGAAGATATCTACGTCCTTGGGATTTGGCTTATCTGTAACGAAGGAGCCAAAAACGACAAAACGAGCAAGATGTCCTGTACTTAAGGCGATATTTAAAATCTTCGCCAATCGCTGAAATATGTTCTCACGTGCACGTGTAGAGGCTCCAAACGCGGTCTGAATTTCTGTTAGCGACGCGAGATGAATCCCGGGCGGTAGATCACCTTCAGCATTAAGACTGGGAAGTGCCATGAAAACTTTAGTATTTTGAAAGCGATTCAGATTTAATCTAAGCCAAACGCCCGTGTGCACTTATGCGAATTCTGATCGCTAGCTGAACAGTTTTTCGACAACTTTTCCGCCATCAACGATCTTCAGCGGCCTGCCGATCGGACTCATGTTTTCTTTGCGTGGATCAACTTCCAGCGACTTGCAGATTGTCGTAAATAAATCCGCCACGCCGACGGGATCACGTTCAACGGCCATGCCGTCCTTGGTCGAAGCGCCGATCACCTGACCGCCTTTGATTCCGCCGCCAGCAATCGCAGCATTGAAGACGCGCGGGTAGTGGTCTCGGCCGGTTCGCGGATTGATGCGAGGGGTCCTGCCGAACTCGCCAATCCACAGCACCAGCGTTTTATCCAATCGCCCACGCTGCTTTAAATCGGCAATCAACGCGGCAAAGCCAGGATCGCATTGCTGCGACAAGGTTTTGACACGGTTGAAGTTGTCGTCGTGTGTGTCCCAGTTGCCGAGCGACACCTCGACGAAAGTCACACCCGATTCGATCAGTCGGCGGGCTAACAGACAGCCCTTGCCGAACTGGCTGCTGCCATATTGATCCTGCAACGACTGCGGTTCGCTGCTGAGATCGAAAGTTTTGACCTGCGGGCTGAGGACCAATTTCCTGGTCTTCTCATAAAGTCGTTTATGATCGGCGACGACCACTTCACCACCACGTTCCGCAAAGTCGGTTTCCAATTGACTGAGGACTCCCAGGCGCCGGCTGAACCGGTCGGTCGTCACCTGCTGAGTCACATTCACGGGCATCTGTCCGGGGCTTTGAACCGCGAAGGGTTCGTAGTCGACCCCCAGAAAACCGGCCCCTACAGTCCGACCGATCGACACGACCGAAGGGAGATCCTGGGTCGGATCGGCGAGCTCTTTGGCGATCGCCGAGCCAAGACTCGGATGTTTGACGCTGCCTGATGGAACGTATCCGGTGTGAACCTGATAAGAGGCCCGCTGGTGGTTTCCCTCTTTGTTCGTCATGGACCGGATCAGGGCAATGTCGCCCATTTGCCTGGCGACGTTCGTCCAGTTTTCGGCGATTTCGATTCCAGAGACCGCGGTCGTAATCGCCTTCGTCGGACCACCAGTTTCCTGGCCGGGCTTGGGATCGAAAGTCTCGAACTGACTGGGACCACCCTGCATGTAAAGCAGAATCATCGACCTGCCTTGTCGCTGCAATTCATCGGCCTGCAGGCTGATGAGATCGCGGAAGTTGAGGGTTCCCGCCGCCAGGGCACTCGCTGAGACCGTATGGAAAAAGCTGCGACGGGTCAGACCGTTTCGAGAAAGGCTGATTGCCTGGTGATGGTGCAAGCTCATATTCAAGATCCCAATATCGCGTGGGGAAAAAATGGCTGATAACGACTTACTTCGCCGAAAACGCTCGCCAGGTTATCTCTTTGTTTGAAACTCGCTGGAGTTCAACAGGCTCCACATCAAATCCTCAAAGGCATCCGAACGGTTGTTGACCTGGGCGATATAAGTACAGCAAATGCCGAGTTCCTTGTCTGA
>JAQGHT010000856.1 GCA_028291565.1 Planctomycetaceae bacterium
GAAGATCAAGCCAATAAACAACAGCAGCAACAACAGGGGAATAATGGTGGAAAGTCCAACAAGAGCAACAGCGCTTTGAAGGACAGTAAG
Organism: Planctomycetaceae bacterium; assembly: GCA_028291565.1. GTDB lineage: Bacteria > Planctomycetota > Planctomycetia > Planctomycetales > Planctomycetaceae > JAKFVC01. The sequence goes on from JAQGHT010000856.1 coordinate 91, forward strand.
GTCAAGGGAAGTACAGCTCCTGGTGAAGTTGACAAAAAGAAGATGAAGTCTGGCCCCGCCTGGGGTAATATGGATGACAAGGAGCGGGCGAAGGCGAAAAACGCAATCAGCCGCGATTTCCCGCCCTATTACCGACAAACAATCGAAGAATACTTTCGGAAGCTGGCAGAACGGGATTCCAAGTAATCCTGCTGTCGACAATAAAGTCTGAGGATCGGACCTATGACCTGTTTGTGTTGGCTGTTAGGGATCTTGTTGGCCGACCTGCCACAGGTTCAGGTGGAGACGCTGAAGTCCGGTGCCACAAGCGGTGTTTTGCAGCACATCTCGGCCACGCAGATCTCGGTCAACGACAAAGTTTTACCGCTGACTGACGTCTTGGAAGTCCGTTTTCCAGCCCCTGCGGCTATCGCCACCCCGGCTGCTGCGATGCCGCCAACTCCGATCGAGATCGCACTCAGCGACGGAACTCGGTTTCAGGCATCCGCGATTGTGTTCACCAAGGGGGACATTAAGGCAACGTCTCCCCGTTTGGGCGAGATCGCGATCAAGAAGGCATTGATCAAAAGCCTGCGGCTACAGGCCGATGATCCGCAATTCCGCGACGCCTGGCAAAAGCTGTTGTCAAAAGAGACGAAGAAAGATTTGATTGTTGTCCGCAAGGAGAACAAGCTCGATTTCATCGCCGGAGTTGCCGGAGAAGTCACGGACACAACGGTCAATTTCCTGGTTGACGGAGAAGAGTTTCCCGCCCGCAGAGAAGCGGTCTATGGATTGATCTATCAACCGGCTCCTCCCACCGCCAAGCTCACGGCGACAGTCGAACTCCAGGGTAGCGATCTTCTGCAGTCAAAGCTGATTACGCTCCAAGAGGAAAAGTGCCAGATTATCACGGTCTCTGGACTGACGATTTCTGTGCCCCTGGGCCAACTCAAGACGCTCGATTTCAGCGCGGGAAAAATACGGTATCTGTCTCAGATCGACCCGATTGATGTACAGCTGTTTCCTTTTTGGGACCCCAGTGACTATCTGGCCTACCGACGAAATTTTTCTGGACCGCTGGGAATTTTGACTCCAATCACGCTCCGTGGAAAGCCATATGCCAAGGGGCTGGCGATTCATTCCAAGACAATTCTGAAATACCGGCTGAGCGGAGAATTCCGCCGTTTTCAGGCAGTGATGGGGATCGACGATTTCGCGGGCAAGAAAGATCAGCCTGATTCCTGGGGCGATGTTCACGTGAAGATTTCAGGCGACAGTAAGATTCTGTACGAAGGTGATGCGAAACGATTCGATGCCCCTGTTTTGCTGGACTTCGACGTTTCCGGAGTGCGCGACTTGGTGATTCTCGTCGACTACGGTGGGAATCTGGACATTGGAGATTGGCTGGATCTGGCAGACGCCAAATTGAGCAAATAAGTTGACGCACGCAAATTTCGCCAGCGGTACTCGGCACACTATGTCACAACTATTACACAACATTGGCTTGTCATGCATCGTCCTGCTCGAACTCGCATCGACTTTGCAGGCTGCGGATCCTGCTGTATTGGCCGCTGAGAAACAGCGAATTGAAGTCTGCGAACACGTTGCACCATCAGTTGTCGCCATATTTTCTCCTGGCGGAGCCGGGGGCGGATCGGGTGTGCTGATCTCGAAAGATGGTTATGCCCTGTCGAATTTTCACGTCACCGATGGTGCCGGAAAGTTTATGAAGTGTGGTTTGAACGATGGCGTCCTGTATGACGCGGTGATTGTGGGACTCGATCCCAGTGGTGACGTGGCCTTGATCAAACTTTTTGGTCGCGACGACTTTCCCCACGCCAAGTTGGGAAACAGTGATGCCTGCCAGGTCGGGGACTGGACCTTCGTAATGGGGAATCCCTTCCTTCTGGCGACGGACTTTCAACCGACTGTCACCTATGGAATCATCAGCGGAACTCACCGCTATCAGTTTCCAGCAGCGGGAAATATTCTCGAATATACCGACTGTATTCAGGTGGATACATCCATCAATCCCGGAAATTCTGGTGGTCCGCTCTTCAATGCTGCCGGGGAGCTGATTGGCATCAATGGTCGTGGTTCGTTCGAAAAACGAGGCCGCGTGAATTCAGGTGCCGGCTATGCAATTTCCATTAACCAGATCAAATTGTTCCTCGATCATTTGAAAAGTGGCCGGATTGTCGACCATGCAACATTAGGGGCTACTGTTTCAACGGGCTCAGAAGGTCAGGCGACAATTGAGCACATTCTGGAAAACTCGGAAGCCTACTATCGAGGACTCCGATACGACGATGAGATCGTCTCGTTTGGAGGTCGTCCAATCGGGAGCACAAATCAGTTCAAGAATGTCCTCGGGATCTATCCCAAGGGTTGGAAGCTGCCAATCGTTTATCGCCGGGGCGGCGAGACCAAGGAAATCTGGGTCCGGCTTCGTAGCCTGCACCGGCTTTCAGAGTTGACCGCGACCCTGCAGCCGAAACCGATGCAACCCAAACCAGGTCCGCGCCCGCCCGGGAAGAGGCCCAATAAAGAACCTAAAGAAGGCGATCCAGAACCGCCACAAGCAAAGGGGCCTCATGGACCTCCTCCACCTCCCGAACAGTTGAAAAAGTTTTATGTTGAGAAGCCCGGCTTCGCGAACTACTACTTCAACGAAGTGCAACAGCAACGCGTCTTGAAGGCCTTGGCCAATTGGGGAAAATTCGACGGCGCTAAAGGAACATGGCAGATCACGGGAACGATTGGTGCCGACAGGAAATATGAAACGAAACTCGGCGACACGGTAGCAGGTCTGGTGATTCCTGAGCTCCCCGGCAAACCGGCCGAAGCCTACGTTCAGAAATACGCGGATTTGACGGACATTCAAGATGAGCCTCCGGGCACCGGCGGTCTGTTGACCGCATTAAGTCATCTGCGGCTGCTGTTATTGCGCGGTCCAAAGGCGTTCACCGAGTTTTATTATCTCGGGAGTGAACCATTTGACGGGAAAGGCGAAATCGTTGACGTCCTGGTTGCAGGGTTGGCGGGGGCTGAGTCCCACTGGTATTTCAGTCGCGAAACTGGTGCGTTATTGGGGTACGATTTTATTCGCGGCGAGAATCAAGACCGTTGCGAAATTCGCATCGATAGCATGCAAGACTTACCTTCACAAAGGAAATTCCCAAAAACATTTCGTGTCCTGCACGGCGACCAGCCAACCGTGATCTACCATATCGACCAGTTGAATCTCGAAACGCCTGCCGCGTGATTCCGATTTTGGAATCGTCCGCTGCCCTCTAACCGGCCCGTCATCATGAAACATCGTTTTCCAGTCAATTTTTTTGGTGGAATCTGGACCTTGCTGGCTGCCGGCTGCCTGATCCTCGTGCCGAACGAGTTTGCCCGTGCGCAATCAACTCAAGAAGCGATTGCTCAGGTGACACCGCGTATGGTGAAGATTTTCGGCGCGGGCGGAATCATGCGATTGCAGGGCTATTGCTCTGGCTTTCTAGTGTCGCCACAGGGGCACATCGCGACCGTCTGGAGTCACGTGCTGGACGAAGGCGAAGTTTCTGTTGTGCTGGATAGTGGCCGCAAGTTGAAGGCCAAGGTCGTCGGTGCGGAACCGCGTCTGGATCTGGCGGTCTTGAAAATTGAAGGCGAAGATTTGCCCTATTTTGACTTGGATTTGAGCGCTGATGCCGCCGCGCCGGGAAGTCGAATACTGGCCTTTAGCAACATGTTTAATGTGGCATCAGGAAATGAGCCCGTCACTGTTCTACACGGCGTGATTGCCGCCCGCACCAAACTGGAAGGCCGGCGCGGTGTGTTCGACATTTCTTTTCCCGCCCCGGTTTATATTGTTGACGCTATCACCAATAATTCGGGATCGTTGGGAGGTGTCTTGACGACTCGGGATGGACGCCTGCTGGCCATGATTGGCAAAGAACTCCGCAACGCTCAGAGCAACACCTGGGTCAATTACGCGCTGCCAATTTCCGAGTTGAAAGAGCCGATCCAGGAGATCATTGCTGGGAAATACACCCCCGTGCCGACGAAATTGGCTGACACGCCGGAAACTTCGCCCCGGCACAAGCCGCTGGATTTTGGTCTGGTGATGATCCCTGATGTCGTCGCTCGAACACCCGCCTATGTCGAAGAAGTGGCCGCGAATTCTGTCGCCGCTCAGGCCGGAATCAAGACGGACGACTTAATTCTGTTCGTGAACGGCGAATTGATTCAGTCCTGCCGGCACCTGGTCGAAGTTTGCGACAAGCTGGAAGACGGAACGATGGTCGACATCGTGTTACGTCGTGACGGCAAACTGGAAACGGTGAAGCTGGTGGTCCCGGATAAGGCGGAATAGCAGCCGAGTTTGTTGAGTCTCTTCACTCAATATTCCAAGGATTAGCAACCCTGGTTGCGGCGACTTGGAAATCAGCGTCCGAAACTCCTCACGGCGCTGGCAAACACCAACAAGCGGAAATCACATTCGCTTTGTACTCGCGGCACAGCAAAACCTACACCTTGTGGGCTTTGTGGGAAAGCAGATATACTCCGCAAATTGAACAACACTCCGCGCGGCCAGGAACTTGAGACAAATCAGGTGGGCCGGACAGCGTAATGCTCGGATTTTCATTGTGAAAACTGCGGAGCTTTCGTCGTTTGGCTCGACCCAGTTGGATCGTCAACGACTGCGCGGCGGATCACTGGGACGAGATCAACTTTCGAACAACGGGACGACCCCGAGGAGGCATGGATGGCGGTTCCTCTGTCGCAGATGTGGACAGTCGCGAAATATGTCCTGGGTAAGAGGCTGCGTGGCGTCAAGCAATACCCGCTCGTACTCATGCTGGAACCGTTGTTTCGCTGCAATCTTGCCTGTGCCGGTTGCGGCAAGATCCAATACCCGGCTGACATTCTGAAACGCAACCTGACACCGGAACAGTGCTTTCGCGCCGTTGAAGAATGCGGTGCTCCGATGGTTTCGATCCCTGGTGGTGAACCGTTGCTGCATCCGCAAATGGATGAAATCGTTGCCGGGCTGGTGGCACGCAAGAAATACATCTATCTCTGCACAAATGCCCTGTTGCTCGAAAAACAGCTCGACAAATTCACACCGTCCAAGTTTCTGTCGTTTTCGATTCACATGGATGGTCCGCGAGAAGAACACGATCACGCAGTATGTCGTGACGGCACTTATGACATCGCCGTTTCAGCCATCAAAGAGGCCTTGAAGCGGGGATTTCGAGTGACCACGAATACGACATTATATGAGGGCGCCGATGCCCCGCGCTATCGCCAGTTCTTCGACGAGATGATGGGCCTGGGTGTTGAAGGAATGATGGTCTCGCCCGGATATGGTTATGAAAAGGCGCCGGATCAGGATCACTTCCTGAAGCGAGAACGAACGTCCGCATTGTTTAATGAAATGCTCGCTGAACCAAAAAAGGGCTGGCGATTCAATCAATCCCCGCTGTTCCTGGAGTTCCTCAAGGGGAACTGGGAGCTGGAGTGCACTCCCTGGGGCACGCCAACTTACAATATCTTCGGTTGGCAAAAGCCCTGTTATTTGTTGCAGGAAGGCTATTGTGAAACATTCCAGGAACTGCTGGAAACAACAAATTGGCCTGCCTATGGACGGGCAAGTGGCAATCCGTCCTGCCAGGATTGCATGGTCC
>JAQGHT010000893.1 GCA_028291565.1 Planctomycetaceae bacterium
TGGTCAATGGCCATCTTATCGTGCTGAGCACGTGGTGTCACGAGTTTTTCAACGACGTAAACAGCAAGTTTGATGGCCGCTCGTTGCGTGTTGTGATCTCGGAGGGATTGTGCCTGAAGAGACCGGATGTGGAATGAGACAGAGTCTGCTGGCTAGACGATCCTGCTACGGACCTCGGCATTCCGTACCAAATCCGTATCAGACAGACCTTCTTAAACGACCGGGCTTCTTGAACAGCGAATTTGTTAAGCCATAATACCAAAATTTGACCTTTTTCTGCATAATTGAATAGGCTTGTTGCGAGAACTGGGCTGGAAGTTGTCAAGTTTTGTCATTGTCGATTCTTGAGCGGCGAGAGCCCATTTGGCGAAGGAACAGCCAGCTCAGCGATGAACTGAGAGCGAATCCAATGGTCAGGACCAGTTCCGAGACAGCGATATAGATTCCGATCTGCGTTCCAAAGACGGTTACTGCTAAGCCAATAAACGTGAGGAGTGCGAATAGAATAGCACCAATGAGAGACAATACCGCTCGAGTCGAAATGTCTGGATCAGCGGGCATCACTTTCCGATCATCGCCTTACGACTGAGCTATCCTGTTCCCGGTTGGGTTGAGCGATTTGTTCTGTGGCGGGCGCAGCGCGGCCATAGTCCAAGTACAGTCCGGCCAGAATAACGCACAGGAACAGAGGATACCACCAGCCCATATGAGTACGAAACAGAATGCAAAAAAACGTCAGATCATCAACATACAGATACGAGCAGTAAAGGACCGTCACGAACATCAGGAAGGAGAACCAAACAATTGACTTCTGAATGTTCTTGCGTGACCAGTAAGCGAGCCCAATGGCGATAAGGCTCGCGCACAGGTTTGATGTGGAGAATATCCGAAGGTCGCGAATCAGCACAGCCAGCGTGTTGTCGTAGAACGACCGAATCCGTTCCTTAATTGACGCAGCCTGCTGGGAAAGTGGATTCGGATTCTTGGGATTCGCAGCCAGCATCTTTTGCCGAGTCAAATCTGCGATGTACCCCGAGGGGTCGTTACGGTATTCGGTGATTTCATGGCGAATCGCAGCACTCTGTTTGTCGGAGAGAAGTTTTTTCGCAGCCGGGGAATCAAGCGATTCATCGGTGAGTGCAACAATCGGTTCAGAGTAATGTAGCGTCTTTTCGGTGACGAAAACGCGGGCAAACGCATCTAGGTGTTGCCTCGCAATGAAGGTATACAAGAGGAAGCATGCGAAAAAGGCCGCGACGATCGAATTCAGCGCAATGGCGAGGTTCCGCATGAATTACTTTCGCCACAGAACGAATTGCGATCTAACCGTCTGCCAGAAAGCAGACGGATAGATCGAGCGTTGAACTTTTCCGCTTGGTGGCTTTGGTGGACGTCCTATGCGGATTCAATCCGAGCCACATTTGTCTCCAGCAGCGATCTTATCGTGCCGAAAACGTGATGTCACGAACTTTTTCAATAACTCCAGCAACAAGCGCCATCACTGCTCGGATCGAGCGACTTCACTTCCGGTATGCGTAGACCTCGCGAAACTGCGAAAAAGTGATTGACAGACTGGTCGCCACCATCATGTAAAACTCGGAATCAGCGTTGAAGCGTCGCTCGGAGAACGGTATCAACAGGATCCAGTCAGGGCTTACTCGCTCGACGATCCTGGTACAGACCTCGGCAGCCCGTACCCAATCGCTTTTGAGTCTACAGACCGAGTCTACCTTCGTTATGCTAACAAGTTCAGACAGTTGTTGATGCGCCGGTCCTTATTCGTCGGTGCACTCGATGTGCTATGTGGGCGCATTGCAATAGGTGTGCCCCGAGAACTCAGTGGACGTCGGTCTCAGTTATTGGCCAGGGAGTTTGGCAAAATCGATATCAAACGTGTTTTGTCCCTGCTTGACTTCCAACTTTAAAGGGGTGGTTGACATGGATTGGAAGTTATCGGGAATGTCACTGGGCTTCTTTTGCGCAGCGGCCATTCCTCCCTGCATCATCTTCGCTTTATAGTCGTCCGTGCCGACTTTGGCTGGCTCACCAGCAGGCGGAGTGACTGTCACACTATAGCGTCCAGGAGGAATGCCAACCGTGGGATCGGCCGCCTTCAAATTGAACTTCCCGAGGGCGTCAACTTTCCCGCTAGCCATGGACGACTTTTCGGTCGACTCAAAAGTCACCAGACTGTCGACGGAAATCGACTTTCCCGCATTCGAAAGACTTCCGGAGATTGTGGCTTGTTCTTTTGATGGGGTCCTTACCGCGCCGCCACCACATCCCGAGAACATCAAACACGCACCAACCAGCGTCATGCACGTCAGACATTGACGGCGACTCAGACATCGTGATCCAAAAGTCATGAACAGAATACTCCACCAAGAGGCGTGGTGAAAAATGATGAACTCCACGGATGCACAATCCTTGTCAATTGCGCATCACGTGGAAACAAGTTGAACTGAAGAATTGTCAGCGGCTCTAGAAATCGCCCAACGGCGTTCCGTCATCGCGCGTGCACAACTGGGCCAAAGTTTGCATGTTGATATTGTCCGAGATGAATCGAACGGCACCATCAGTCAGCAATACATGCACCCCCCCTGTGTGAGCGGAATTCAACGGCTTGTTAATGCCATAGTTGTCACTCACGCCTGGGGTCGTTTCGGAAATGGCGGGGAAATTCGGGGAATAACGAACGGTCGTCAGGTTAAACTGTCGTTCAAACATGCCACCAGGCGCAGCTTCCACACGAGTCAGATTCGGGCTGCCCATCAGAATTCCGTGTACGCCTTGATTGTCCGCTGTTCGCGAACCACCGGCGGCGGTCAGAACGAACATGGATGATTCCCCGACAATAATCGTATTGCTGGTCCCATCGGTAACGTCGCGAATCTTCTTGTTCTCCAGGGGGAGCAACAAACCGCCTGCGGCGATTTGTCCACCCGAGGCCCCTGCAGTTCCACAGCAACCGCAGCAGTTGGCTAATCGACCAGATGGATTGGCGAAGGTACCCTGATTTGTCGCTCCCATGATTCCGTAATAATGAGGATGCTCAGTAATTGCGCCACCGGAATCTCGCATTGAGGGCATCGGACTGGAGGGACAAGTCGCCCAGACAAATCGAACTCCATTCAGCACCGCGCCATTGGCCGTACCACCTACGCCCGACGGATCGCCACAACAGGTCCAACCTGGATGGCTTCCATTGAATGTGATTTTGTTAAACACAGGCGCATTGTCGATGTAGGGCAGAATTCGGATGTACCAAGACGGCCCCCATCCCCCTGCGGCAGACGCAACATTGCCGTTGGGAAAGCCATCGGCCACGTCATGGTAATTGTGGAGCGCCAATCCCATCTGTTTGAGGTTGTTCTTGCATTGTGTGCGTCTCGCTGCTTCACGCGCCTGTTGCACTGCAGGCAACAGCAATGCGATCAAGACCGCGATAATCGCGATCACGACCAGCAGTTCGATGAGTGTAAATCCACGCTTTCGCATCTTATAACCTCCAGAAAAAAGAACGATCCAGCCAACAAACACAAAATCTTAAATCATCCCAGAATTGGATCGAGAATTTATTTCAAAAAAAGACAATCAGGGTTAAGACAAAAAGTCTCCGCTCAGTGATCCATGATTCGGACGAACTGATACATCTATCATTCAAGTGAAATCGTATTGGATTACTATCGGGTGAAATGGTTGATTTGAAACCCAATCGGGGCGCGCCGCCCCCTCCGTACTGCACGTGGATCGCACTCTATTTAATCGACCACAAACAGGATAAAAAGGCTCTTTCGACGCCCTGGACGTCGCGCTTGACAGGAATTGTTTCAATCAATTCTTGATCGTCACGGAAGTCTCGGCAAAAGTCAAGAAAAACTTGGTCCGTTCTTCATCAAAAGGCGGCGAATCGCAACAAACCGAACGTTGAGAATCACCAGTCTGCTCATTCACATTCTTGTTTATGGTATGTGCTTGAGTAAGACTTCCCGCTCTCGGCCTTCTATTAATAAAATTTCATGATTTGCTGGCACATTTTGCCAGTTTTGCGTCTTCCCACCTGGCCAGCGTACCTCGACGTTCGCCGTGGAATGGGAGGACGGAATTGAAAAGTGAAATCGCCGCTCATTGGTTACTAGAAAACCGTCTCCCGCAGTGTGCAATCGGACCATTTCCACGGTGGATGCACCATTTCTTTCGAGCCCTCTGATAGGCGTCTTTTTTGTTCCGTCGGCAATATCGCTTGAAATCGACTTCACGCGGATCACAGCACCGATCGGTTCCCGACTTCCAGACCGACCGATCAAGCGCACGACCAACGGCCGCCCTTGAGAAGGCGTCCGATTGGTCAACAGCGCAAAGGGAGCATGCAAATGAGAGATTCCCGCGTCGGTCCTTCCGTCGCGATTCCAATCAAAAGTTGCCAGCCCCCGCCCGAGGTAACGGCTTTGAAAGAACTTGCCCAGTGCGGTCTGTGGAACTTCTTCGAACCGCTCGCCGCGCTGATTATGAAAGACTTGTGGCCGCATACGGTCTGGGTCTCCGTTGATCGCTTTTTGATCAACGTGCCCGTTGGTGGCGATCAAGTCCTCCCAGCCGTCTCCATCTAGATCCGCGAATTGACAACCAAATCCGAGCATCCAGAAACCCGAATCACGAAGATTGAAGGGACGCGACAAATCATCAAAAAACCCCCCCTCGCGCTGCGAGAACAAGGTTTTCGATTCGCCAAAAAACGTCGTGATGAACAGATCAATCCGCCCATCGCCATTCGCATCACTCGCTGCAACACCCATAGAGGCTTGAGCGTTTCCATCTCCGTCCACTCCAACGCCGCGAACCAGTGCCTCGTCCTGAAAATGCGGGACTCCATCGGCCTTCTTCTCGCCATTGATCAGCAGGAAATTGGGACTGGTGTCATTTGCAACGAAGATGCCTAGTCGGCCATCGCCAGCGAAATCCCAGACAATAACTCCTAATCCTTTTCCTTCGGGCAAAAGCACCCCCGCTTCCTTTGAGATATCCTGAAAACTGCCATTTCCCAGGTTCAGATAGCAGCGATCTGTTTCGGCGCTCAAACGATCGGGACTGCAGGCCATCGGACTGCCATCTGCACTCTGGCACTCTTTTTCCGTCGTTTCTTTCAACAATGAATAGTTCAGGACGTACAAATCGGGCAGGGCATCGCCGTTGAAATCGGCAAACACACTACTGGTCGTCCATTGATTTCCCGCGACATTGGCGACCGATGACACATCTGCAAACGTGCCGTCGCCGTTGTTTCGATACAAGGTGTTGGGGCCTTTGTTTCCGACATAGACGTCCGGGAATCCATCCTGGTCAAAGTCGGCAACCGTAACCCCATGTGAAAAACTGAGATCGCCGAGCAGTGCCGCTTGCGTCACATCCAGAAATCGCTCTCCATCGAAGTTGCGAAATAACCGGTCAGCATGGTTTGGCTGTGGTGCAGGAACTCGCCAGTTGTTCGCTTGAGCCAGATAAAGATCCGGCCAGCCATCGAGATCAAAATCAATCGCTCCCAACCCGCCGCCCATCGTGTTAAAGATGTGCTGCATCCGGTTCTTTTCCGTAGTCCCTTCGTAATATTGAAAGCGAATCCCCGCGCTCGCTGCATCATCCACGAAATCCCAGGCACGCCCTGTCATCTGTTTCGAATTCGGCATCTGTTTCGAATTCGGCATCTGTTTCGTGGTTTTACCGACTGAACCGGGCCAGACAGGCGCGGCAAACTCGACGCTTTTCAGCAGTCGAGAGGGCAGCGAGCCTCCCGCATTCGCGTTCTTTTCGGCAAAAGCCAAGCGCAGCCAGTGTCTCATTTCCTGATGTGGCACTTCTTGCGGAATATCGAGATGTGTCATGACAAAACACCAACCCGCAGCTTCCCAGTATCGCCCTAGAGATCCCAGGAGACCAATCGCTTTCTGCATGAATTCTGGAGACGATGTGGCCCGAATCTGGTTTAAGACACCTTCCAATTCCGCAAGCAGTTCCCCGCGCTGAGCAAACTCGCGTGCCGCTTCCTGATTTCCGAGGCGTTCCAGGCAATTCGCGATTTGAACATTCGCACTTAAATGATTCGGCGAAAGCTTGAGCACTTCCAGAAAACACGCGACGGCCCCTTCAATTTGTCCCAGACGGCGTGCATGCAATCCTTGAGCGAACCATGTTTCCGGATGTTGACGGGCGGATTCTGGCAGGTTGGCGACCCACTGCAGAAACTCAACCTGATCACCGCGATCAACGATGATACGCCCCAGACGTCCCTGGGCCTCTCCCAGTCCAGGATGGCTGGCCAGGATTTCACGAAGGAAAGCTTCCGCCTCCGCCCCACGATTGTCATACAACGCTCGGCGCACCAGTGCCAATTTGATGATCACTTCTGGTGGATCGGCTCTTAATCCCAGGTGTTCCAGTCGTTCATCGGCGAGAAAAAAACGTTCTGGCGTCGCCATGCCCAATAATTCGTCCCCGCGACACTTCCCTTTCAAAACCTGCAAGAAGAAGTACTTGGCGGACTCCCAACTCCGCCCTTCATATTGCAGCAGCAACCCGAGTCGATTATTGGCGTCAATGTCGATGGGATTGATCTGCAAAGCATGCAGAAGATGTCGCTCCGCCTGTGCAATTTTCACAAGCTTCTCATACCGCCGCGCCAGTCCCATTTGGGCGTGGAATTCCCACTTCCCTCCGTCTGCTGGAAGTTTGTGATACAGTTCGATCGCCAGAGATTGCTCCCCCTCCGCAATGGCGGCCTCGGCAGCCAGAGCAATTCCCAGATAATCATTCGGGAATGCTTCGACGTGTTTCTTTCCAAGGTCCAGCGCGACGGACTGTCGACTTTGAATTGCATTCTGCAACTCTGTCAGCGACTGCTGACATGCTGTCGGGACAACGTACGGTTGCAGGCAGACGATCCATCCAGCGCATAAGATCAGCAACGAAATTACAGCCGGAATTTCATTGCCCATGTGAAACCGCGCGGTGCCAGCCATCATGATGCCTGCCTCGTTACTTTCTCATATTTTCTCGAAGTCACGATGCTTTGGGGGAAGTGCCTGACCGAGCCTCCGTCAACAAGCCCCATCCCAGCAGCAGAGATCCAAGTGCCAGCAGCACGACACTGGCGGGAATGAGAACTTGAGACGCCGCGTCTTGATGGGGAAATTGCACCAGTTTCGCATGTGCGAAAGCCTGTTCCGCACCAACCAGCAGCAACGCACCGGACACCATTTTCATCAAAACTCTCCCATTAGCGGCAGGACCGCGAGCGTCAATCGCCGCCGCCGTTCGCCGTCAGTGATTCAACAGTGAGTGCTTAATGATAACGTGAACCAGCCGCCGGTCAAAGAACACGGTTCCGCATCGCCGAATCTCTTATTGGACGGCCGGGTGGCACCGACGAAAAAGAACATCGGAAATATGAATTGACGCCAAAAAGGTGATGTAACCAAAATGGGTTTTCATTTCTGACAACGGCTTCAATGAGAACCGTTTTGGGGGCCACTGGCTTTGCCTGTGCTGATCTTTTGTGGACAATTTGAGGTCTTTTTTCTATCTCGAAATTGCTGTCGGCACTTCAAACACTGGCTTTGCCAGTGGCACACACGTCAGTGCTGGTTTGTCAGTGCCACCGAGTCGGGTCAGCGGGTTCGAGTTCCTGCGGCGGTTCCTGCAGCATGTGTTGCCGGCGGGTTTTCAAAAGATCCGCTACTACGGTTTCCTCTCCGCCCGACGCCGCAAACACCTCGAACACGTGCGCGGGCTGGTGACCCTGGCCCAGGGGGAAGTCTACGAACTGACCAGCCTGCCCCGGCAGT